>JAYTIB010000025.1:0-6865 GCA_043732205.1 Schlesneria sp.
TATCCCGTGGCGATTGTCGGAATCAATACAGCCGGTTCGATTGTGACGCCGATTCCAATGAGGCGGCGTGTCGGAAGACGATTTCGCGGAAGGTGGGGATCATGGCGACGGACATTCGATTGAAGGACTTGCTGCCCGAATTGACGGACCGGATCGTCGACACCTATCACGACATCGCCACAACCAACCATCTGGGACATTGCCCGCTCCCCAGTGTCGACTCCGTGGTCGAGATCGCCGAGTCCCTCAAGGAGATTCTCTATCCCGGCTATCGGAAGCGGCAAAATCTGCACTTCGGCAATGTGACGTACCACGTCGGCGACCTGATCGACGGGCTGCACGACCGGCTGACGCAGCAGATCGCCCGGGCGCTGCGCCACGATTTCCGCCGCAAGAACCAACTCGCCTGCGGTGAAGTCCAGCCGGACTTCGAATCGGCCGGACAGGAGAAGGCGATCCGCTTTCTGCAACGCCTGCCCGACGTGCGCCACCTGCTGGCGACCGACGTGCAGGCCGCCTTCGACGGCGACCCGGCCGCCGGCAACCTCGACGAAATCATCTTCTGCTATCCGGGTCTGGAGGCGATCACGATCTACCGCCTGGCGCATGAGCTGTTCAAGCTGGACGTCCCCTTGATCCCGCGGATGCTGACCGAATGGGCGCACGGCAAGACGGGGATCGACATTCATCCGGGAGCAAAGATCGGCCCGTCGTTCTTCATCGATCACGGCACGGGCGTGGTGATCGGTGCGACGACCGAGATCGCCGCCGGAGTGAAGCTCTATCAGGGAGTGACCCTCGGCGCATTGAGCTTCACCAAGGACAGCGACGGGAACCTGATCCGCGATTCCAAGCGGCATCCGACGATCGAAGAGAACGTCGTGATCTACGCCAACGCCACGGTCCTCGGCGGCACGACGACGATTGGCCGCAACTCGGTGATCGGCGCCAGCGCCTCGGTCTACGAAAGCGTCCCGCCCAACACCGTGGTGACGCTGGAAAAGCCGACACTCAAGATGCGGCAGGCGTCGTGAGTTCGACAATTGGCAATGCTCTGAGCAGTGCGAGTCGAGAAAGGAAAGCGGCGATGAATCTCCGCACTCCAAACTTAGCAAGCGTCAAACTCAGAAAGGGGATGAAGTTGAATGGACGAAGACAATGAGCTCGAAAAGGCCAAGTACGTCCTCGCCTTTGCAGGCGTCTTCCTCATTTCGGCTTACTTCGCGTGGGATGCAATCCGGTACAAGGTTTTTGCCAGCACCGCCGACGCTCGCGTGGTGCGGACTTACGATACCGCGGACATCGGCCGCCGCGGTCGTCGGACACCGCGGCTGGGCGTTGAATATCAGTTCACCGACAAGTCGGGCGCAGCAGTCACCGAAAAGGACGAGGTTTCGGTGGATACGGCGATTGCGCCCAACGGCGCGATTCGCGTGGAGTACCTCGCGGGAATTCGGGACTCGTCCCGCATCGCAGGCACCCGATCGGCGGCTTGGCCGATCCTCTTCTTCGTGGGCTCGTTGATCGGGCTGGCCGTCTTCGTCGTCAAACTGGCTCGCGAAGCGAACGCGCCGATCAAGACTTCACGGAAGCGGCGCTGACGGACTGAGTGAACTCGACCAACCTCTCACACAACTTCGCTGCTGATCCACTGTCGATGGCCGTCGCCGCCAGCGGGACGGCATCTTGAATGGACGCCGCTCGGTTCGCAGCGAGCAGTGCCGCGGCGGCGTTCGCCACGACGATATCCCGCGCCGCACCCTGTTCACCCGCGAAGACCCTGCGGATCAGCGCCGCGCTTTCGGCGGATGTGGCGACTTTCAGATCCTCGACGCGGCACGTGGGTAGACCGAGAGTCACCGTTGTCCAAGTGTGGCGTTGCACGCCCGACGCGGAGACTTCGAAGACGGTCGTCTCGCCCCACAGGCTGACTTCGTCGAGTTCGTCGTTGCCGCAGACGACCAGCGCGCGGGTGGCACCCAGTTGATGCAGGGCGTTGGCCAGCATTTCGGCCGCTGTGATGCGGCTGGCTCCGACCAGTTGAAAGGCCGCGCGGGCGGGGTTCGTCAGTGGGCCGAGCATGTTGAAGATCGTGCGGAACCCGAGTTGCTTGCGGATGGGTGCCGCGTACTTCATCGCCTGATGCAACAGGGGTGCGAAGCAGAACCCGATGCCGATCTGGTCGACGCAGTCGGCGACCTGGGCCGGTGATTGCTGCAGGTTGACCCCGAGCGCCTCCAGCACATCGGCCGATCCGCTGCTGCTGGAGACACTGCGGTTGCCGTGCTTGGCGACCGGCTGTCCGGCGGCGGCGGCAACCAATGCGGCGGCCGTGCTGATGTTGAACGTATGCAGCGCGTCGCCACCGGTGCCGCAGGTGTCGAGCAGGTTCTCGGTCTGACACGGAATCAACGTCGCGCGTTCGCGCATCGCCTGGGCCGCTCCGACCAGTTCGTCGACCGTCTCGCCGCGGCAGCGGAGCGCGGTCAGCAACGACGCGATCTCGACTTCGGTCGAGCGCCCGTCCATGATCGCGCCGACGGCCGCGCGCATGGTCTCGGCCGACAGGTGGCGGCCGTCGAGCAGTTCCAGGATCGCCGTGCGAAGTTCATCGATCATGTCGGCAGGTTCCGTGTGACAGGTGCGATCCGGTTTCGACCCGAAACAATTTCAGGGACGAACCGCGTCGACCAAACATACCGGCATCGACACCGCGAACTCAACCTGACCGCGGAGTTTGATGGCCTGTTGTCCGCTATCACGCAGGTTCGTTCTTCGTCTCGTTTGTGGACGGCTTGGCAAGAATTCGGCAGTGGGTCAGTTTGTGTGGCACGCCCTGAGTCTTCGAAGGGCGTGGGAATTCCGCTGTGCATCGATCCACGCCCTTCGAAGACTCAGGGCGTGCCACACGAGTTCCGATTTCAAACTGACCCACTACCAAGAATTCAGTTCGGGATGGGATCGGTCGGCACCGGGAATCCGGCGGCCGACAACGCGGCGAGATAATCTTCGGGGCGGTTCAGGTTCGCGAGCGTCGACAGTCCGGGATCGATCGCACGCAACTCATCGACCGCCACTTCGCGGGTGGGAACCTCGTCGAACAGAAACCGCGGGCGCAGGCGGTCGGCGTCGAGCAACCGTTGAATGTGCGGCAGCACCGTCGCGCGATAGACCGCCGCCAACGGATGATGATGCTCGCCGTCACGCGGCACGGCGATGTCATGTTCACCGAGCAATTCGAACATCCGGGCGACGAAGCGCGGCACCAGCAACGGGACGTCGCAACTGGTCGCGTAGACCGCATCGACGTCCGCGTCCATCTCCCGCAGGCCGGCGGCCAATCCTTCGAGCGGACCGCGGTTCTGACGTTCGTCACGGGTGATGCGGATCTCCGGCGGCAGCTCGGGCAAGACCTGTCCCGGTGCCGCCACGACGACGATGTTCCGCAAGTCCACCACTTCACCCACCAGCCGGACGACCCGCTGCAGCATGCATTCCGGGCCAAACGGCAGCGTCGCCTTGTCGCGCCCCATCCGGCTCGACCTGCCGCCGCACAAGATGATCGCCCCCTGATTCATGTCGTCACTTTTCGTTTGAGGAGCCGCGAGAAAGTTACTTGAACACCGTGCGTAAGATTCCGCGTCAGTCCATTCGGAGGCGGTGGAAACGGCGAGACTGCGGCCGATGCAGAGAATGATCTTGGCTGCCCTGCACGCAAGGCAATACCTCGCGAAGTCCGAGGGCATCCTTTGTTTCCTTCGTTGCCTTCTGTTCCAAGAATCGTTTGGAACAGAAGGCAACGAAGGGAACGAAGTTTACTGGGAACGCATGTCGCCAAACGCCAAGTCACAATTGTGTGGAGTCGTCTCCCCGGATAGTGTGTCGACATCGTTCTTCCCAGACCATCACCACCGCAACCCTTCCCTGAAAGAAACCCGCAGTCATGGCACTGAGGCTTTCCTACTTTGGCGAAACGTCCGTTCCCGTCGAGATCGAGGGGCTGACGCCCGACTGGGCCTGCGACAAGTCGCTCGCCGACATCGAGCGGTTCGAGATCTTCCACGGCAACCGCAAGATCCCGCTCGCCGAGATGTTCAAGGTCGAAGGCGACGCCAGCGACAAGCACTTCGACATGCGGGGCAACCTGTTCGGCGTCCACTGGATCGGTGCCCACATGGCCAGCGGTTCGATCCACATGGAAGGTTCCGGTGGACGACACATCGGCAGCGAAATGCGCGGCGGTGAGATCCGTGTTGCCGGCGATGCCCGGGGCTGGGTCGGCGCCGAAATGCATGGCGGCTTCATCCATGTGCGGGGCGACGCCGGACATCTGGTCGGAGCCGCCTACCGCGGTTCTTCCAAGGGGATGACCGGCGGGATGATCCTGGTCGACGGCAGCGCGGGGAACGAAGTGGGACACACGATGCGCCGCGGCTTGGTCGCGATCGGTGGCAAGGCGGGCGACATGCTCGGCTTCAACATGATCGCCGGTACGGTGCTGGTCTTCGGCGAATGCGGCATTCGTCCGGGCGCGGGGATGCGCCGCGGAACGCTCGGCCTGTTCGGTCCGAATCCCCCGCCGCTGCTGCCGAGCTTCCGTTACGCCGCGACGTTTCAACCGCAGTACGTCTGCCTGATTCTGCGCGACCTGCAAGCCCGCGGCTTCGGCATCGACGAATCGCTGCTCACCGCAACGTTCGATCTGCACCACGGCGACCTGGTCTCCGTCGGCCGGGGCGAGATCCTGTTCCGGCACGCGGTGTAGCAGCCTATTGAACAACGTAGCTCGGACGCCTCGTCCGAGCGAATCTCAACCGGAAATCCACGGACGAGGCGTCCGTGCTACGGCTTTTTCAACAGGCTGGTAGCCTCGACGGACGACGCCTGCTTCGAATGCTCCGAACGAGTCCGCGGCCCCATTCACAACATCTCGACGGACCAATTCATGAGTTTCATCTTTCTCATCGGCTTGCTGGGATCCTTCTTGGTATTCGGGCCGGGACTGGTCGCGGGCGTCATCGCGTGGCTTAAGGGCTATCGGCCGTGGTTTTGGCTGCTGTCGTTCGGCCCCGTGGGAATGATCTTGATCCTGTTCAAGCCGAACTTGAACAAGGCGACGACTCCCGAAGAGCGTGAGCGTTGGGAGTCGCGCGCCGACTGGACGGGGGGCGTGCTGTCCGGCTTCACGGCGTTCGTGATGTTTGGGATTCCGCTGATTGCGGTCGTGGGATACTTCAGTATGACGCTGGCACCCGCTGCGCCCCGCCCGGTTCCCACGGCACCTGCCATGTCGACTGAATGGTTCGAGATTCCACCCGACTCCAGCGACAGAGGTGACTTCCGCGAAAACACTGGCGAACTCCCGCCGGATGCCAAATGGGAATAGCGGTTACTTCATCTGAAATCTCAGATTCAGATTTGTGATTCGAGATTGTTACTCCATCTTCCTGTCTCTTCCTTGACCACACTGTGAATCAGCCATCCTGATTCGCATGATGACGCCCTGAAAATCGGCCGTCACGGCTGACCGTTGTCGACGACAGTGACATCCGCGGATCGAATTCAGGCCACGAGCAGATCTTCATGGCAAACACCAACGACGCTCCCGCCGAGTTGCCGACCCGCGTTCGCTGGTTGATGTTCGCACTCGCCTGCGGCACGTCGTGGTTTCTGTATCTGCACCGGTATGCCTGGGGGATCGTCGGGCCGGAGATCAAGAAGACGTATGGCTTCAGCAACACGCAGACGCAGTTTGTGTTCTCGCTGTTCTACTGGACCTACGCGGCCGGGCAGATTCCGAGCGGGATCGTCATCGACTTTTTCGGGCCGCATCTGTTTCTGGGGACCAGCATCATCCTGTGGTCGGTCGCGCTGATCGGATTCGGGCTGACGCGCAGTCTGCCTGTCATCGGCGGCTTGCGGTTGTTGTTTGGAGCGGCTCAGGCCGGCTGTTATCCGGGACTCACCAAGGCGACGCGAGTCTGGTTTCCGCTGCGCACGCGCACGACAGTGCAGGGCTGGGTCGCCACGACGTCCGGTCGCGCCGGCGGGGCGATGGCGACGATCATCCTGGGGACTGTCCTGATGGGCTGGTGCCGGCTGTCGTGGCAGACGGCGCTGTGGGTGATGGGACTGGCGGGCGTGGCGTTTGGTCTGACCTTCCTGGTCCTGTTTCGCAACTCACCGGCCGAGCATCCCGAGGTCAACGACGCGGAAAGCCGCCTGATCGCGGAGGGGGGAGCGGCGCAATCGTTGAAGGGGGCGCTGCCGTGGTCGCGCGCCTTTCGCAACCGCAGCCTGCAGTTCTTCGTCGTGCAACAGTTTCTTGACGCCGGTTCCGACGTCGTCTTTCTCTCGCTGATCGGCCAGTACTTTGAAGAGCGCCACGGACAGAAGATCGACAGCATCGGCTGGTTGGCCAGCCTGCCATTGTGGGGCGGCGCGCTGGGTGGGATCGCCGGAGGATGGTTGAACGACCGCCTGATCCGGACGTCGGGCAACCGTCGCTGGTCGCGCAGCGGGATTGGATTCGTCGGCAAGATCATTGGTTGCGCGTTCTTGTTCGTCGTCAGCGTCCAAAGCGGGCCCGTTGCGGCAGGCATCGCCCTGATGTTCGCCAAGTTCTTCAGCGACTGGAGCCAGCCGACCGTGTGGGGAACCTGCACCGATCTCGGCGGACGCTGTTCGGCCACGGTCTTCAGTATCATCAATACCGCCGGCACCATCGGCGGCATTGTGATGCCGCTCGTGTTCGGCAGGCTGCTGGACTGGAACACAACCAGTCATCTGATCGGTGGTGAAACGGTTTCCAGGACGGACTGGGGTCCCCTGTTTATGCTGGTGGCGGCGATGTACCTTGCCAGCG
>JAYTIB010000026.1:0-2587 GCA_043732205.1 Schlesneria sp.
AACACCGGTCCGCAGTGGGTGTGCGACGCGTGCAACACGATCTGCGAACGGTCCAGGCCGAACTGTTCTTTTAACCGCTTGGCGAGATCGTCGTACATCAATTGGGGGATGCCGAGCGTGTCGCTGGAGAGCACGACACCACGGTGTCCCCCGTCGTCTTCGAGGGCCAGCACCCGGACATACAGATCATGCTGGGCTCCCTCGGCAGGAGCGGTCCGGCCGCCATAGCCGGCCATCCACAGCGGCTGCTTGGGAGTGATCACGGACTTGGCCAGCCCCGCCTTCCAACCGGCCTGAACGGTTTGAGCGGGGCCAAAGCTGCTGACGATTGTCAGACCGACAACGAACAGGAATCGCAGCGTGCGCATGGGGACTTTCCCTCACAAACAGTAGTGATACCGCACGCGGCCCGGACTGAGTCGTTTAACCCTGAGCCAACGGCGAAGGTGTCGGGTGCCAGCGACCCGATGCGTGTGCCGACCGTACCAGCGGAGAATGACGCGTCTGCCTGCTCCGCCTTCGCCGTTGGCTCAGGGTTAAACGATTCAAAGATGTCACATTCCCCCGCGTGGGGTCGAAACAGAGTGCGGTTGTTTTACGCCGGGAAGGGCGAAAAAGACACCGTCCTCGACGATCCCCGGCGGCGCGGGCATAATCGCGCCCCACGCACTCCAAGGAACCACTGATGCTCGCGTATCTGCAACTGGTCCGTTTGCCGACCGTCTTCACGGCGATGGCCGACATTCTGCTCGGTTACTCGCTGACCCATCTGTTTGTCGTCGGGCCGAAGGGCTGGGACGATCCGCAACGGTTCTTCGGATTGCTGGCCTCGTCGTGTTGCCTGTACCTGTCGGGTATGGTGTTCAACGACGTCTTCGATCGGAAGCAGGATGCGGCCGAACGTCCGAATCGACCGATCCCCTCCGGCCGGGTCTCATTGACTTCGGCGGTCGTGCTCGGTGCGGTGTTGATGATCGCCGGCCTGGCGTCCGCCGCGCTGGTCGGAAAAATCAGCCTGCAAGTGGCGGGGCTGCTGGCGTTGTCGATCATGGCGTACGACGCCTTGTTGAAGAAGACGCCGCTGGGTCCGCTGGCGATGGGCTCGTGCCGACTCCTGAATGTGCTGTTGGGGGCGAGTGCCCACCAACCCCAGTGGGTGCCACCGGGGCTGCTGGTCCGACCGCAATTGCTGGCTGCCATCGGATTGGGAATCTACATCGTCGGCGTGACGGTGTTTGCTCGGACCGAGGCCCACACCAGCCGCCGCTGGCAGTTGGGACTGGGGCAACTGTTGTTCAATCTGGGAATCATCGTCCTGGGGGCGCTGATCGTTTCCTGGCCCGCGCTGGACTGGCCGCCCGGCGGATACGGCGTGACGGCGTTGTGCATGCTCGCCGTGATTGCCTTCACGCTGAATCGACGCGCCGGCGCGGCACTGGTTGATCCGTCGCCGTCGAACGTTCAGGGGACCGTCAAATCCCTGCTGATGTCGTATGTGATGCTCGACGCCACGCTGGTGTTTTGGAAGATGAACATGATCGGCGCCCCCTATGCCACCGAACACGCGCTGGTGGCTGCGGCGCTGGTCATCCCAGCACTGCTGTTGTCGAGGTTCATCCCGATGACGTAGTTCGATTCTTTCGTCTTGATTTGGACTGCGGAGATTCATCGCCGCTTTGTTTTCTCAAGCTGGTTGGAGATGTGGCGAGACCGTACCGCACGCAGGTTTGTCAGAGATGTGCTGGCTTGGCAAGAAATGAAAGCGGTGAGGAATCCCCGCACTCCAAAGACTGCCAAACACGAACTCAGAAGGTGACATGAGGAGAATGGCGAGCTTCGAGTAACGCTCGTCGCCGGGTTCTGGTCGCACTCAATTTTCATTCGATACTCGCCCGTTGCTCATTTCCCATGCCCCTCACCCCCATCCACGTCGACGCCGCCATCAAACACCTGCGACGAGTCGATCCTGTCATGGGCGGCCTGATCGCGAAGGCCGGACCGTTCACGTTGAAGCCGGACCGAAACCGGTTCGGGTTGCTGGTGCGGTCGATCCTGTCGCAGCAGATTTCCACGAAGGCCGCGCGGGCGATCCGGCTGCGACTCGATCAACTGCTGTTGCCGGACAAGCTGTCGCCCGCAGCGGTCGCGGGAGTGACCGACGAACAACTGCGGTCCGCGGGTCTCTCGGCCCAGAAAGCGTCGTACGTGCGGGATCTGTCGGCGCGGGTGCTCGACGAGCGACTGCGGCTGGATCGGATCGGCCGACTGTCCGACGAGGATGCGATCGAACACCTGGTCCAAGTCCGGGGGATCGGCCGCTGGACGGCGCAGATGTTCCTGATCTTTTCGCTCGGCCGCCTCGACGTCTTTCCGCACGACGACTTTGGTGTCCGGACTTCGATCCGCGAACTGTACGGCTTGGCGGAGTTGCCCGACAAACGGACCAGCCACGAGATCGCCGAAGCGTGGGCTCCGTATCGCAGCGTGGCGACGTGGTATTGCTGGCGGCTGATCGACGTCAAGAACGATGCGGCGATGGATGCGAGCAAGTATCCGGTGTGAGCGGAATTGATAGTTGATAGTGGGC
>JAYTIB010000027.1:0-6861 GCA_043732205.1 Schlesneria sp.
CCGATCGACGAACTCTCGGTCAGCCAGTAGACCGCGTTCCGCCAGAACTTGCCGTAGTACCTCGTGTCGCCCCCCCACTTGGTGAGCAGGTCATTGGCCCACGGCGGAGTGATCGGCATGGCCATCGCCATCGTGCGACCGCGTCCGTATTGCCCGATGACGATCGCCGGCTGATTCGAGGCGTTGGCGTCGAGTTTCGCGTTTGATGAGCCGGAGGGCGCTAGCCCCCGGTTTTTTTCTTCGTCGCTCAACCGGGGGCTAGCGCCCTCCGGCTCACTTGCTGGTTTGGGTGCCCCAGCAGGCTTCTTCCCCGTCAGATTTTTTTGCAGCGAGTCAAAGAAGCTCGGCGGTTTGACGGGAGTTGGAGCCACCGGAGCCACGGTTCCGGCGGGAGCTTCGGCCGCCGCGAGGTTCGACATCGCCAGGACGCGCGTCAGATTCGGCTTCACGCCGGCCCAGCGGTTCGCTCCGAAGAACGACGGGAATTGGCCGACGATGTCGCGGTTCTGCCGCTCGTCGGTGACGATGGTCCACAACGGATGTGACATGGCCTGCGGCTCGGCCAGCACACTGACCTGCGTGCCGGGGAGCCAGTCGTTCTCGCCCCGCATCTCAATCGGCAGCATCTCGGCGAGCGGCGTGTCGTCCCAACCGCCCGCTTTGAAACTGCGCTGCCCGCCGACCATCAGCAGTCCGCCGCCGCGCTGACCGCTCCACTTCTCCAGCCAACCGAGCTGCTGTTCGGTGAACGCATCCGCGGCGACATCGCTGAGAATGATCGCATCGAACGCGGACAGTTCGGCCACCGTTTCGGGGAAGCCGCGGCTGGTGTTGGCGGCGCCGAGGTCGCTCACGCGCAGCATCCGTCCGCGACCGCTGGGGGCGTGCAGCACGACGCACTCGATGTCCTCGTCCTCCGTCAGCGCCTTCTGCAGGTCGGAGTACGGCCCGCGCATCTCGTACCGAGTCCCGGTTTGCACCTGCTGCAACGGCTGCGAACTCCCCTCGACGTACAGGACGCGAATCTTCGTGCGGTCGATCTGCACCTCGGCCTTGAACGAGTTGTTCGCCGTCGAGACTTCATCCGGCAGTGACGAGACGTTGACCTGCAGCTTGCGAGTCTTCGTGTCCGTGCGAAAGCTCAGGCCGACCGACTGAAACCCGTCATGCAACGTGACCGGCACCGGCGGAGCCAGCGCGCGATCGGCCTCGCCTTCGATGTTGCCCGGCGCGATGAGCGACACTTCGCAGCGACGCCCGTCGTACCCGTAGCTTCTCAGGAAGACCTGCACCTCGACCTCGGCAAACCGCCGCGCGCGAGGCGGCACGACGCACGCCACGATCGCGACATCGCCCCCCTTCGCCGTGTTACCTACCGGCACGACATGCACCGGCACGTTGAGCTTCGCGAACTGCGCCGCCAGTTGCTCGACACCCGCTTCATCGCGCGCCCGCCCATCCGAAAACAGCACGATCGCCGCCGGAGGCCGCCGCCCAAACCGGCTTGGCACTTGCCGCAACGCGGTCAGCAACTGCGTGTCCGAATCGGTCGGCGCCAGCGTTTTCTGTTTCGACTTCGACGCCGCCGCCACAGTCGAAGTTGATTCCGCCGCAACCAAGTAACCCGACGCGTGAGCGAGCGACGCGTGAGCGAGGGCGGGTGTCGCAGTCGCGCTGGTCGTGGTGGAGTCGTTGAGACGCTCGCCCTCGCTCACGCTTCGGGTGACTTGCCCCTCGCTCACGCTTCGGGTTGCTGGGCCCCCGCTCACGCTTCGGGTTACTGGTCGCTCAGTCTCCACCGCCGCCAACCGATGCCCGAACCGAAACAGCTTCACCAGCGCGTGCCCTTCGTCACGCGTCGCCTGATCCGCCTCGCGCATCAACCGCGTCGCGTGCTCGAACCGAGTCTCCCTGTCTCCCACCGCCATGCTCTGCGACGCATCGAGCAGATAAAAAACATCCGGCCGGTCAATCGGCCCCGGCGTCTGCGACACGTCCGACGGATTGAGCAGAATCAACAGCAGCGTCGCGACCGCCGCCGCTCGAAGGCCGATCAACCCCCACCGCCGAGCGATGGCGGCGGGAGGGCCGCTCAGCCACCGCAACAGCGCGAACCCAATCAACAAAGCCGCCGCCAGCACGCCCACAACGGCGGCAGTCAGCGGAGTCAGAAATTGCAAGGAGGCCAGCATGATGTGCGATCATCAGTCAGAGGTTAGGAGTTCGCCCCGAAGGGGCCTTGGAAACCAGCCCAGGGCAAGCGAGCGAATGCGAACGCCGCCCTGGGAAATAAGGCCAGTGGATCGTGTGCCCTGAAGGGGCACCGGAGCTTTGAACGACTTCCTGTGCCCCTTCAGGGCACGACCTGTTTTGTCCTGTTTTCCTAGGGCGGCGCTCCCATTGGTCGCTTGTCCCAGGCTGGATTCCGAGGCCCCTTCGGGGCGAACCACACTCGGTTTTCGTTCGTGTCATGGTGTTCGAGGTCATCCTGCGGATGGCAATGCCGGACGGCGGATGAAGCAGTCCGTCGATGGTTGTCGAAAACGATCACTTGTTACTCGCCGATTTGATCGCGTCCAGATCCAGCAGGCCGGTCGCACAGGTCACATAATTGTCCCGCAGGATGCGCGAGGCTCGCGACGTCCAGAATTCGTTGTGTTCGGGAGCACGCCACAGCTCCTTGTCGTCGTGAGTCACCCAAACCTCACGCCAGGTGAATCGCACCGGCGCGAAGTGCCAGCGCGGACCATCCGCCGTCTGCCGGGCTTCCAGCAGCAGCAGGAACTCCGGATCGGTGCCGTTGTCCCACAGGAAACTGAAGATCGCACCGTCGAGCACATCCGGGTTGGTGCTCTGAAAGCGATACAGCGGCGCGGGAGTCAGCCGCAGCCGGTGCGTTTGCTTGCCGGATCGCATCTCGGCGGTGAACTCGCGCGCGAGGTTCCGCATCTGAATCAGCCGCAACTTGTCGGTCGCGGCGGGTGGGTCGGCGCTGGCCAGCAGCTTGGGTTCGACTCCCGGTTTGCCGGACTCCCACGAGCGAACTGTGCCGATCTCCACCTTCTGCAACGGTTTCAATGTCAGCGAATGAAACTCGTGAAAGCCTTCCAGCTTGCCGGCGGCATTCACATACGCGCCGAGGCACCCGATGACTTCCGCTCGTCCCTGTCGAGTCCACACCCACACGGCCCCGTAGTTCCCGTCGGCCGTCCAGCGCATGACCGGCTTTTCGGCGAGATCCAATTTCTGCTGCCGCTGCCCGTCGAGAAAGAACTCATACTTCGCCGCCTGCTCCTGGAAATACGGCACCAGCAACTGCGCGACTTGCTTCTCGTCCAGCTTCGGCGCGTCGGCCGCTTGGCCGAGTACGGAGGTCATCAACAACAGGCAAGAGGCGGTGAAAGGCATCGTGTTTCAATCCTTGATGTGATTACTTGGCTCTTGGCATTCGTGTCGTCGGACTTGCTTCAGATTTCGTGTTTCGCGGTCCGGGCTTGGCCGCCGGACCAGCCTTCCCGCCCTGGCGTGACAGGACTTCGTAGTACCGCTCGACCAGTTCCTGATATTTCGGCGGCGTGGCCTCATCGGACACGTTGCCGAGGTCGCCAAGGATCAGGGTTTGGATGCGCTCCTGGATGTCCTCCTGCAAGTGGACGATGGCGAGGTTGTAGGCTCCCGGAGCGTCGTAGCGGCCGTCGGTGATTCCCCAGTTCAGTGTTCGCTTGGTCCGATCGACATCGACTCCGAAGCCCGCCTTCTTCATCTCCAGTTCGAGTTCTTCGCGCGCCTTCAGATTCACGCCGAGCTTGTCGAGCTTGTCCAACAGCTCGCGCGCCTCGCGGTGCCACGCGGCGACCTGCGACGGCGTTTCGAGCTTTTCCAATTGCTCGCGCAGATCGGCCAGCGCCTGTTCGAGCTTCCGCAACTCCTCGGCCTGCGGAGCGACGATCCCGCGATAGGCCGCGTCCAATCGTTGAGCCATGATTTCCAAGCGGTCGGCGACATCGAGGCTCGACAGTTTTGCATCGACATCCTTTTTGGACCGGATCATGCCGGCGACCTGTCCCATCTCTTCGACCAGCTTGTTGATGTCGATCTCCTTGAGCACCGCTTGAATTTTGGCGACCGCGTCCTGGTCGTTCGGGTCGGTCGATTTCGCGATCTCGTTCAGCACGTCCTGCAACGTCTTGCCCGACTCGGCCAACTTCTCGGCGCGGGCGGCGACCAGCTCGCGAAGCTGCTCGGCCGTCAGACCCGCCCCGCCACCATTGCGGTCCCGGTCGTTCTTCCGATCCTGGTCGGAGCCGCTTCCGGAACCGTCACGCCGCTTGTCGTTAGGCTTGTCTCCGCCCGAGCCGTCCTGATCCTCGCCGGTCTTGTCGTCGTCCTTCTTCTTCGCCGAACCGGTCCCGCCCGGCTTCTGTTCCTCGCCTATGTTCGGTTCATCTTTGATCTTGCCGGCGCCGGTCTTCTCGTCCTTGGGATCGTTGCCCGCGCCACCTCCCGACTTCTTCTCGCCATACTTGTCCCCGTCTTTCTCGTCCGCTGATTTGCCACCGGCACCGGGCTTCTTTTTGTCCCCTTTATCTTTGTCCTCAAGCGTTCCACCCTGACCATCGGGCATCGGTTTGCCGCCGCCGTCCTTGCCGTCTTTGCGAGGTTCGGTTCCCTTGTCGCCCGGTTGATCCGCGTCGCCCGTTTTCGGCTCCGGCTTCTCGCCGTTCTTGTCGTTCTTCGCCGCTCCATCTCCCTTTTGGTTCTTGGTTCTTGGTTCTTGGTTTTTCTCTTGCTGTTGATTCTTGCCTCCGCCGCTCCCCGTCATCTTCCGATCGGCGTCGGTCATCGGCTTGACCTGCGACTTCGGATCGACCTTCCCCTTCCCCGAAGCCTGCACCGGATTCAGCGCCCCCTCAAACTTCTCGGCGAACTCCCGTTCGGCCTTGGCGAGTTGCTGAGCCAACTGCCGCGCCTCGGCGATCTGCTGCGGAGCCTCCTCCTTGAGCAACGCCTCCAGTTGCTTGGCGATCTCCTTGAACATTTCCGCCGTCTGCTGTGCCTCCGCCCGCGCGGCCTTCGAGTCTCCCTTGTCGAGCGACGTGGACGCCGACTCCGCCACCTTGGCCGCCTCGGTGATCCGCTGCTTCGACAGCTCCGACGCCTTCTTGAGCTTGCCGAGAATCCGCTCGATGTCCCGCGCTTCCAGCGACACATCAAGCTGCTTGTCCCGCAACTCCGCGCGAGTCGGCTTCGCGACCTTCACCGCTTCCGCCGCATCGGGCTTCGCGTCATCCTCAGCCGCGGCAACGCCGCAATGACCGAGCACCAGCGCGAACACGGCACACAAGTTTCGAGAAAATGTCTTCATGATTGGGTCGCGTCCTTCGTCTGTTGTCACCAGAGAAACCTTGCCTCTGCTCTCATTCATTCTTCAGTCTCGCTCGCCTTGATTCGCGAGAAAGCAATCCGCACGAATCAAGGCGAGCGCGAATGAAGCACAATCAGGGCACAACGCCGTTCGCCCTCGCTCACGCTGCGGGTTACTTGCAGCCACACTCGCCAGAGTGTGGGGGATATCGAAAGAACCCACGTTCTGGCGAACGTGGCTATGTCGAGCTGTGGGTTACTTGTCTGTCTTCTGCTCGCTGGCCCCTGACTTCTTGTTTTCTGTCTTCGGCGACTCGGCCTCTTCCTTTGGTTCTTGGCTCTTGGTTCTTGGTTCTTCACCTTCCGACTCTTCCTCCAGCCCGCTCACGACCGCCGCTTCCTGACTGACCAACTCCTGCAGCCGCTTGATCAATTCGCGAGCTTCTTCCTTGTCCGTCTTCGGCCGTCGCAGTTTCTGAGTCTGCATCCGGTCAAACTGCCGCAGCGCCGCGAGCTTGGCGGCATCCGGGTTCTTCAGGATCTGGATTTGGAGGTTGGTTCGGGCCTCGATCAGGGCCTTGAGCGCATCCTTCATCTGGAGCGTCGCGTTCTGCCACTTGCCGACCGACAGCGAATCGACCGCCGCGAGCATCGCCGTCTCGGCCTGATAGAACAGCTCGACATCATCGAACCCGCGGGCGATCAAACCCTCGGCCGTCTCGCGCACGCTCCCGGCCAAGTCCGTCTCAAACGTCATCAGTTGATCGAGCGTCGAGGCATCCGGCGTCCGTCCGGAGGCGGCCCGTTTTTCAATCTGCATCGTGCGGTTGAGCGCTTGGCGTTGCCGCTGGACCAACTCGCCCAGCGTCTTGAAACCACCCCCGCCACCCATGCCGGCGGGCATCGGATCGGGATCGATGACCTGGTACGTCCGCTTGAACGGCCGGATGTCGATGAACCGCATCTCGGTCTCGGTCCGCTGCGGCGAGTTCGGCCGGTTGTCTTCGGCGTACGCGAAGTACATCACGCTGTCCTTGAGAGTCAGCTCGAAGAACTCCAGCGGCAGCACCTTTTCGAGCGCGGCCTGCGTCGTCGGCGAGACCTTCCCGGTGGTCGCCACCTCATTCGCCGCCGCGACGACCGCCTCAAAGTCCTGCGCGATCAACGGGACTTCCTGCTCGTTGTTGATCTGAAACACGACCCCCGCCTTCGACAGTCCGTAGTCGTCCCGCAGGCGGACCCGCATCGGCAACTCGGCCAGCGAGTGAACCTCGATCGCATCGTCCGGCGACTCGAACGAAACCTGCGGCGGCTGATCCTGACGCACGCGGATGCGGTGCTTGTTCTCCGGCAGCGAAGTCCCGTCCTCGGCCTCGGCGACGATGCTGTAGTTGCGGTCCTCGTTGAGCGTGAGTTCGACGAAGCCCGTAGGACGGGCACTCTTGCCCGTCGCCGAATGCCCGGCGGGCAAGAGTGCCCGTCCTACATCCAGCGGCA
>JAYTIB010000028.1:0-2584 GCA_043732205.1 Schlesneria sp.
TCAAGAAGGGGGACATCAATGTCGGACAGGAATGCCAGCTCGAACTGCGCGTGAAGAACAGCGGTACGGTCACGGCCTCTCAAGTCGCCGTGGACGGACTGTTCCCGAACACCGTGCGTCTGACCAGTGCCGAACCAAAGCCGATCGCGTCGGGTGACAAGGTCACCTGGTCCTTCGAATCACTGGCACCGGGTGTCGAACACAAGATCGCGGTCAAGCTGATCCCCAGCCGGCGCGGCGAACTCGGGGCGACCGCCCAGGTCCGGTTCACCGGAACCTCGTCCGCGTCGTTCCGCGTGGAAGAGCCGCTGCTGAAGGTCGCCCTCAAGGGGCCCGCCGAAGTCCTGTTGGGTGATCCCGCCTCGCAAATGATCCTGGTCTCCAATCCCGGCACCGGGACCGTTCATGATGTGAAGGTCGAGGCCCGGATCTCCGAGGGTCTCGAACATGGATCACGGGGCGAGCGTTTGGTGATGGAAGTCGGCTCGATCGGTCCCGGCGAAACGCGCACGGTCCGCCTGGGACTGGCGTCGGTCAAGGGGGGCCGGCAGTCGATCAGCGTCGCCGCCACATCGAATTCCGACGCCGGTGCCACCGCTTCGGCCGAGTTGAATGTCATTGCTCCCAGCCTGAAGATCGCCGTCGAGGGACCGGCCCTCCGCTACAAGGGACGCAACGCCAAGTACACGCTCACCGTGGCCAACGACGGCAGCGTTCCCAACAACAACATCCGCATTGCCCAAGCCGTCGGCGAAGGGTTCAAGTTCGTCTCGGCCGACCGTAATGGCAAGTACGATGCGTCCACCAAGAGTGTGCAGTGGTTCGTCGGTCGCCTGGAGCCGGGTCAGACCGTCCAGGTCACCAGCGAACTGAACGCGGTCGCACTGGGAGACTTCGCGCAGACGGTGTCGGTCCTGTCGGACTCGGGGATTCGCGCCGAGGCGAAGTCCCAGACCCGCGTCGACGGAATCGCCTCGCTGACAATGGAACTGGTCGACCTCGATGATCCCGTGGAAATCGGAGCCGAAACGGCCTACGAAATCCGTGTGAAGAACGACGGATCGAAGCCCGCGACCGGTGTCTCCATCGCCTGTGAACTCCCGCCGGAAATGGAACTGAAGACCGTCAAGGCTCCGGTCGACGCGATCGTCGAAGGCCGCCAGATCCTGTTCAAGTCGCTCGACCAGGTGGCTCCGGGTGCCGTGGTGACCTATCGCATCCACGTGAAGGGGATCCAGGAAGGAAACCATCGCATGCGGGTCCGCATGACGGGTGGCGGCCTGCAGGAACCGGTCGTTCGTGAAGAGGCCACGAAGGTCTACGCCGATTCGAAATAGGGAACCAAGCTCCACGGTTGCAACGATCGCGCGCCGGCGTACTTCGTTGCGACCGTGGTCATGAAATTCAAACCGGACCGTCTTCGTGGAAGACGGTCCGGTTTGTCATTTGAAGGGGCAAGGAATGTGGAAGTGACAATGGCATCGCGCGTTTCCACATTTCCACGTGCCAACGTCCAGAGTGACCGGCCCGGATATGCCGGGCCAAACAGGGAAAAACGATCAACCAAACCGAACAAGTTCAAACCGCCAAAACCGCCCGGTATATCCCGGGGCCGGTTCATCCGCTCGTTACCGGCGTAGCTTGCTGTTTGTGCTTGCCGGGTCTCGTTCGTTTCCAATTCTTGACGGCGACCGATGCAGCCAACCTCACGACTCTCGAAAAAAGAAGCAATGCCACAACAGCGTCAGCAGAAAACCGAATTTGATCCCAGTTAATCGGGCGCGCTACGTTGTTTGGCCCCTTCGCAAAGAGGTCGTGGTATTGCAGGTATTCGAAGTAGGCCCAGCACGGACCAAGCGTGAGGGTAAGGAGGACCGCAAGCATCCACAGACCTGGATCGAAACGCCACTTGCGGAACGCCAGTCCGTAGATACCCAGTGAGAACAACATGAAACCAGAAATCAGGCCGATACCCCAGCCACGCGGCAACATGAATGGAATGATCATTACCATCAAGCCGCCGAGCTGGTAACGCCGCCGATTGACGACGATGCGATCGATTTGATCGTCACTGAGGAGGACCATGCGAATCCGTTTCCGTTCCGGTTTTGGGATCGTCGACGCCGCCGCGCCGGAGGTGTCTATCACGTCGACGGCGTCCGCCAGGCGTGGTGGTCGTTGATCAGCATCGTGTCCGCGATCCGCGGGCCCCAGGTGCCGGCGCGATACGGTTCGGGGGTGACTTCGTTCTTCTCCCAGTGATCGAGGATCGGCGTCACGAACTGCCAGGCGGCTTCCAGTTCGTCACTGCGCATGAACAGCGTTGAGTCGCCGCGGAGCACGTCGAGCAGCAGTCGCTCGTACGCTTCGGGCAGCGCCTGCGTGAACGCCTCCTTGTAGTTGAAGTCCATCGTCACAGGATGGATCTGGTACTGCATGCCGGGCCGCTTGGTCGAGAACGAGAGCTTGATCGATTCACTCGGCTGAATGCGGAACACGAGCTTGTTCGGCTGGGTGCCCACGAGTTCACAGACGTCCCCCTCGCACTCGACGGTGTTGAACAGGTTCAACGGCGGCAGCTTGA
>JAYTIB010000029.1:0-6839 GCA_043732205.1 Schlesneria sp.
ATAGTCGCGCACGTGATAGCCGACCTGCTCGATCAGCTTGCCGTGCGTGACCGAGATCTCGTGCAGGTGCGGGGCGTAGATGATCAGTTCGCCGCCGTCGGCCACGACCGGTTCCAGCTTGTACATGCATTTGCCGGCGACCCACAGTTCGTCGTACATCGGCGGGGCACACGACAACACCTGCTGGAACGGTTTTGGAAAACGCTTGATGTGGATGCGTCCCGACAGATCGGCGGCGTCATTCCACGCCGCTTCAGGAGTTCCGTAGAACAAGCCGTGCAGGTTGCCGTCGGACGCGACGACGAAGGTGATCGCCCGGCGTTCCTTGGCAATCATCGCCGCCGCGCGATCGACCACGCGCCGGACCGGAGTGTCCTTGACTCCGATGATCCCGGTGTTGGTGATCAACGCACCCAGCCAGTGGAAGAAGTTCAGGATTTCCGGGCCGCTGATGCCGGGGAAGAAATACTTGTTGCCGCCCGAGAACCCGACGACTTCGTGGGGAAAGACCGGCCCTAGCACGAGCAGCACGTCATAGTCGGAGATGCGCGAGTTGATCTGCACCGGGACGTCCAGCGACAACAGACCGCCGGAGATTTCGGCTGTGTCCTGCTTGGTCAGCGTACCGATGGTCAGCAGCCGTTCGGGTCGGTCCCATTCGTGGTTGAACAGGCCGAGTTGATAGAAGTGGCGACCCCGTTCGTGCTCGTCGATCCCCAACAGTTTGCACATCTGCGAGTCGGACATCGGCGGATGCGTGCCGAGCGCCACGAGCACATCCAACCGGGCCACCGCGGGTCGCAGGTGCGAATGCAGGGCGTCAAAGAGGAGCGGCAATGGTGCCGTGCGCGTCGCGTCGGGGACGATCACCAAGACGTGTTTGCCGGCGAAGTCCTGAGTGGGCAGCTTGGCAAACCAGTCGCGAACCTGGGCCGTGCTCAATGTGGGTAACGCTGCTGGCATGAAGACTCACCGGGAAGGTTGTTCGGAAAACTCAGAAAACAGAGAGACGTCTTTGGGAGAGATTTCTTTGGGAGTGCTCCGGCTGGACGGAGCTTTGGAAATTTCGGTTTCCGCCGTCCGGGTTGAAAACTGAAGCGGAGACCTTCGGTCAGGCGTTTCGGCGGGGTCAGGAGACCCGCGCCGAACAGAGCCGCATTCCAAAGCTCCGTCAAGCCGGAGCACTCCCAAAGTTCGTTCGTGGACGAGGCGAATTGTATCGGCCGTCATCCGCGAAATCTGCGGTCCGACTCCGCGGCTCCCAGACCCGCGCATCAAACTCCCCCGTTTCGGATCATTCTTTTTTCTTTCACTACCCTGACACGCTTGGATCAGCTACCTTCCTTTGCTGCGCGCGAAATTTCGAACTTCCGAGAAGCTCATCGCGCCCTTTCTCGACTCGCGACAGGAATTGTCCATGACGTTGTCGGAACTGCTGGAGAGCAAGTTTCGCGGAGATATTCGATTTCGTGGGGCGGCGTACATCCAGGCCGAACGCGTCTCCGTGATTCGCGTGACACCCGACCATTTGTTTGCCGTGGTCCGGGATGGGGTCGAATTTCAGACGCAGCTCAGCCGCGATGGCGGAGCGTTGACGATGACCTGCAATTGCGTGGGGACATCCGCCAACCCCAGCAACAACCTCAATTGCAAGCACCTGTGGGCGACGATTCTGGCGGCCGACACCGGCCATTACGTGGCGGGCTCGGCGAAGCCCGGATTCATTCCACCGTTCGCGGCGGAGGATGACGCACCGCTGGAATTCGACCTGGATGATCTGGACAGTGACGCGGACGATTACTCCTCACGCTCATCCCGTTCGGTGAAGCTGCGGCCGGCCGAGCGCGAGTCGCGGACCGTCGAGGTGGCCCCGCGGCTGCGCGAATGGGAATCGCGGCTCAGCGACCTCCGCAAGGCGATGCAGGCCGACGAGACTTTGGTGTCGATGGCTGGTCGTGAACGGCAGGTGTTTTACGAAATCGACGCGACCGCCAGCGAAGAGGCGGGCGTGATCATCATTCAGACGTCGCAACGACAGCGGCGCGCGAATGGCGAATGGGGCAAGCTCAAGCCGCTCAAACTGCGACCCGGTCGCTTCGACGAAATCGACGATGACGAAGACCGGCGAATCCTGGCGCATCTGGTCGGAGGGACTCCGGATCGCACCCAGATGAACGGCGCGACCGCCGACAACTTCGCGGCGTTCCGCTACCGGGTGCCACACGACCTGTGCCAACTGCTGCTGCCCGCCATCTGCGCGACCGGCCGCATTCGATTGCAGGGCGAAGAGGAACGTGTCACCGAGACGCTCGACTGGGACGGCGGCGGACCGTGGGAATTGTGCCTGGCGATCGAATTCCAAGAGGAGCCCAACGTCTGGAAGCTGCGTGGCTATCTGATTCGCGACGACGAGCGCGTCTCGTTGAAGGAACCGGTGCTGGTCGTCCCCGGCGGGCTGGCGATTTCCAACAACCAGATCCGGGCCTTTCAGGACTTTGACGCGTATCCGTGGGTCACTCTTCTGCGGCGTTCGGATGATTTCCAAGTTCCGGCCGGTGAAGAGCATGAACTGGTCGATCGGCTGTTGGACATGCCGGCACTTCCCAAGCTGGAGCTTCCTCCGGAATTGCAGTTGGAGGAAGTCGTCGTCACGCCCAAGCCGATCCTGGTCGTTCACGCACCGGGCAAGTCGCGCTGGCATCAAGACCGTCTGAAGGCCGAAGTGCTGTTCGATTACGACGGAACCTCAGTCCGTGGCACCAGCAGTCAATGGGCCATCGTCCAACGAACGGCCAGCCGGTGTCTGTTGCGTGACAAGCCGGCGGAGGCCTTGGCGTGGTCGCAACTCCAAGACGGAGGTTTCCGGCGGTTGCTCGACCAGAAGCGGGGTCAGCATGACGCGGAAATCGCCGCGCGGGATCTGGCTCCGGCCGTGCGAAAACTGATTGCCGAGAACTGGCAGGTCCGCGCGGATGGCAAGCAGGTGCGTCAGCCGCTGGAACTGAAGTTCCAGATCAAGTCGAACATCGACTGGTTCGAATTGCATGCGGACGTCGACTTCGGCGGAGCGCGCGTCACATTCCCGGAATTGCTCGCGGCGCTGGCGCGTGGCGACGGCACGATCATGCTCGACGACGGGTCACTCGGAATCCTGCCCGAAGAATGGATGAAGCGTTACGGCTTGCTGGCGGGACTCGGGGAGATTGAAGGGGAGCACCTGAAGTTCGGCATGGTGCAGGCCGGCATCCTTGATGCGCTGCTCATCTCGCAACCGTCAGTCGACTTCGACGCCCGCTTCCTGGAAATCCGCGAGCGACTGGCCAGCTTCACCGGCGTGACGGCCGAGCAGGAGCCGCCGACATTCCACGGCGAACTGCGTCCGTATCAGCGCGAGGGACTCGGCTGGTTGAAGTTCCTGGAAGAGTTTCACTTTGGCGGCTGCCTGGCCGACGACATGGGTCTCGGCAAGACGATCCAAATGCTGGCGTTTCTGGAAGGCCGCCGGCGGAAGACTAAGAAGCGGACCCCGTCGTTGGTCGTCGTCCCGAAGTCGCTGCTGTTCAACTGGAAGCAGGAGTGCGAGAAGTTCACGCCGGACATGAAGTCGCTGGAGTACGCCGGACTCGATCGCGCCAAGCTGCGCGACGACTTCGGCAAGTTCGATTTGATTCTGACCACCTACGGCACACTGCGGCGGGATGTTCTGGCGCTCAAAGAGATCCCGTTCGATTACGTCATCTTGGACGAAGCGCAGGCGATCAAGAATTCGAGTTCGCAAGTGGCCAAGGCCGCGCGACTATTGCAGGCGAAGAACCGCATCGGGCTGAGCGGCACGCCGATCGAAAACCATCTGGGCGACCTGTGCTCGATCTTCGAATTTCTGAATCCGACGATGCTCGGCCGAAGCTCCGCCTTCAAGCTGCATGCGGCCGATCCCGAGAACAAGGAAACCCGCCAGATCCTGGCCGACGGCCTGCGTCCGCTGATCCTGCGCCGCACCAAGCAGAGCGTCGCCAGCGAATTGCCCGAGAAGCTCGAACAGACGATCTACTGCGAAATGGGCGACGAACAGCAGCGGTTGTACAACGAACTGCGCGACCACTACCGCGACTCGCTGCTGGGGATCATCGAAGATCAGGGACTGGCGAAGTCGCGGATGCACGTGCTCGAAGCGCTGCTCCGTCTGCGCCAGGTCGCCTGCCATCCGGCGCTGCTCGACAAGGCCGCGGTCGAAGATCCCAGCGCGAAGCTCGACGTGCTCATCCCGCACATCGAAGAGTTGCTCGAAGAGGGACACAAGACGCTCGTCTTCTCCCAGTTCACCAGCATGCTGGCGATTGTCCGCCAGCACTTGGACAAGAAGGGAATCGTGTACGAGTACCTCGACGGCCAGACCCGTGATCGCAAGGAGCGGGTCGAACGCTTCCAGAGCGACGACAAGTGCGGCGTCTTCCTGATCAGTTTGAAGGCGGGGGGACTCGGTCTGAATCTGACCGCGGCCGACTACGTCTTCATCCTCGACCCGTGGTGGAATCCGGCCGTTGAAACGCAGGCGATCGACCGGGCGCACCGCGTCGGACAAACGCGCCAGGTGTTCGCCTACCGCCTGATCTGCCGCAACACCGTCGAAGAGAAGATCGCCGAACTGCAACAGCAAAAGCGCGAGCTGGCCGACGCGATCCTCGAACAGAACAACTCGCTGCTGCAAAACCTGACGACCGACGATCTGCGGCTGCTGCTGTCGTAGTCAGTTGGCAGGAAATGATCGACACGTAGGACGGATTTCCAATCCGTCCGGCGTTGACGGACGGATTGGAAATCCGTCCTACAGCCTTTTCAACAGACGGTTGGTTGTGCCGCGTGAACTACTCGACCGCGCGACGGGCGAGTCCCACAGCTTCGGCGCACAGCGAGCGGGCGGTCTCCGGGTTTGGGGCTTCGGCGATCACGCGGATGATCGGTTCGGTGTTGCTGGCCCGCACTTGGACCCAACGGTCTGGCCAATCCAGGCGCAGCCCGTCACCCTCCGTCGCCACCGCCGAGGCGTAGGCTGAGCGGAGCGCGGCGCACGCGCGGTCGACCCGCTCGCGCGGACAATGCAGCTTGTCCTTGACGATCGTGTATTGCGGCAGCGTGTCGACCCAGTCGGCCAGCGTCGTCCGCCGTGCCACCAGTCCGTCGAGCACATACGCCATGCTGACGAAACTGTCGCGGACAAAACCAACCTGCGGTTCGATCACGCCGCCATTCCCCTCGCCCCCCAGCACGGCGTGTACTTCGATCATCTTGGAGACCACGTTGGCTTCACCGACGTGGGACCGATGGAACTGGCAGCCGTATTTCTCGGCCAGGTCCGCCGTCACGCGGCTGGTGGAACCGTTGACGACCACCGGTCCCTGTCGGCGCGAGAGGACATGATCGGCGCAGACTCCCAGAGTCAGTTCCTCACCGATATAGCGTCCGGTGTTGTCGACGATGGCCAGGCGGTCGGCATCGGGATCTTGGGCGAACCCGACATCGGCACCGTGCATCGTCACGGCGGACATCAGCGAGGTCAGGTTCTCTTTCAACGGCTCGGCCGGATGTTCGAACTGTCCATCGGCGACGTCCCCCATCACGATCACGTCGCAACCCAGTTCGCGCAGCATTTGCGGGCCGAGCACCGACCCCGAGCCGTGATTGCAGTCGAGCACCACCTTGAATCGCCGCTCACGAATCGCTGCGAAGTCGACCAACTTGAAGACCCGCCGCAGATGCTCGCTGTGTTCTGATGAGACCGTTTCGACGGAACCCAGCCCGCTCCAGGGGCGATAGACCGGGCCGGATTCCAGCACCGCCAGCAGTCGCTCGCCGAGGCTCTTGTCGAACACCGACCCGCGCGGCGAGAACGGCTTCAGCCCGTTCCATTCGATCGGATTGTGGCTGGCGGTCAGTTGCAATCCACCGGCGGCACCAAGCGCCGTCACCATCACGCCGCAGGTCGGGGTCGACGCGATTCCGAGATCGACGACCCGGCATCCTGTTCCCATCAGCCCGGCCAGGACCGCATGTCGGAGCATCTCACCGGTCGAGCGACCATCGCGCGACAGGACGATGGTTCCGCCGCCGAGCATCGTTCCGAACGACGCGGAGAACCGGGCGACATACTCGGGGTCCAAGCCGTCACCCACCACGCCACGCAGGCCGGAAATGCTGAGAATCCGTTCCGTCATGAAGGTCCATCCTCGGTTTTTGCGGAGATTTGTGCAGATTAGGTGTGCGAACCGAACATCGGTCTTGCCACAACGGGCAGCCGCCTCTACTCTCTATAAGTCCTGTTTGTTGGCTTGGCAAGAGGGCGCACAGACATGCAGCACGCATTTCGAACCGGTGATCCGGTGATTTTTGTTGTCAGCAAAAACAGTCCGCATCCCGGACCGCGTGCCAGGCATCTGTACCCCGCCCCGGCGGGCGAGACCTATTCTTACCAGGTCGAAAAGTTCTGGACCGTCGCCGAAGTTCGTTCCGACGGACACGTGGTGTTGATCACGCGGCGCGGCAAGCAGCACGATGTCGAAGCGGCCGATCCGCGACTCCGCCCGGCACGCTGGTGGGAACGCTGGATCTACCGACAGCGGTTCCCGGAACTGAATTCCGCTCCCCAGTTCGTCAACGGCAGCACGTCCGACTGAGCCCGCTGCGAACGAACGCGGTTTGCTGGCAGCCAGTTGTGAGACAAGTCGGCGGTGTTGAATCGCCGCACTAAGGACCGTTCGAGAAATTATTGTCGTGGATCGCTCCGCGATCCAACGTTCTGATCGCGGAGCGATCAGCGACAATGCGACAGTTAATTCTCGAAC
>JAYTIB010000030.1:0-17606 GCA_043732205.1 Schlesneria sp.
GACTTGCTGGGCGAAGCGACGTCGCGGCTGTCGTTCCTGGTCGATGTCGGACTGCACTATCTGACACTCGCCCGCACACTGCCGACGCTGTCCGGCGGCGAGACACAGCGAATTCGCCTGGCCGGCCAGATCGGCCGGGCACTCACCGGCGTGTTGTATGTGCTCGATGAACCGACGATCGGACTGCATCCGAGTGACAACGGCCGGTTGCTGACGGCACTCAAGAAGCTGCGTGATCTCGGCAACACCATCGTCATGGTCGAGCATGATCGCGAAGTCCTGCAGGCGGCCGACCGCTTGTATGACTTCGGGCCCGGCGCCGGCCGGTTCGGCGGCACGATCACCGCGCAGGGAACACCGCGCGAGATGCACAAGAGCGAACTGTCGCTGACCGGCAAGTACCTGTCGGGCCGCGAGGAGATCGTGATCCCCAGCGTGCGACGGATGGGGAGCGCGGCAAGTGACGGAGAAGAGTCGAGTGCGGAGAGTCGAGTGTCGAGTGCCAGAAAGAAGAAGCGGCAGGAAACGCCGTCTGCCTCTGCCTCTGGCGCTCAGCACTCAGCACTCAGCACTCAGCCGATTCCGTCCCTTGCCCCTCAGCCCTCGCCCCTTACCCCTCCCGGCGGCGGCTGGCTCGAACTGCTCGGTGCCCGGCAGCACAACCTGCGGAATGTCGACTTGCGGATTCCACTCGGCACGTTGACCGCCGTCACGGGTGTCAGTGGATCTGGCAAGAGTTCGTTGATCGACGACACGCTGGCCCGCGCGATCGCGCGCAAGCTGCACCGGTTGGCGACTCAACCCGGTCCGTACGACGAACTGCTCGGCCTGCAACACTTGAGCAAGCTGATCGTCGTCGACCAGCAGCCGCTCGGCACGACCCCCGCATCGAACCCCGCGACGTACACCGGCGTCTTCGAACACATTCGCGAGCTGTTCTCACGCCTGCCAGAAGCCAAGGTCCGGGGCTACACGCCGGCGCGGTTCAGCTTCAACCGGACCGGCGGCCGTTGCGAAGCGTGCGAAGGGAACGGGCAGAAGCTGATCGAAATGCACTTCCTGCCCGATGTCTGGGTCGAGTGCGACGTCTGCCGCAGCCAGCGCTACAACGCCGAAACGCTGGCGGTGAAGTACCGCGGTCAAAGCATCTCCGATGTGCTGAACATGTCGATCGGTCAGGCGTTGGAGTTGTTCGATAACATCCCCAAGATCCGCGGCCCGCTGTCGGTGCTGGCCGCGATTGGACTCGATTATCTCACGCTGGGCCAGTCGGCACCGACGCTGTCCGGCGGCGAAGCCCAGCGCGTGAAACTCGCCGCGGAACTGGCCAAGCCGCAATCGGGCAAGACGCTGTATCTGCTCGACGAACCAACCACCGGCCTGCACTTCGACGACATCCGCAAGCTGCTGAAGATCCTGAACAGCCTCGTCGATGCCGGCAACACGGTGGTCGTGATCGAACACAATCTGGATGTGATCAAGACCGCCGACTGGATCATCGACCTCGGCCCGCAGGCGGGAGGCGAAGGGGGCTGGATTGTCGCGCAGGGAACGCCGGAGCAGGTCGCGGCGGAAGCGATGAAACGGGCTGAGGGGCTAGGGCCGAGGGGCAAGGGACAGGCAAAAGAGGCCAAGGGCCGAGGGGCGAGGGCCGAGGGACAGAACGAAGAACACGTCGTGGAGTCTGACCTGTTGCCCTTGTCTGTCGCTCAGCCCTCAGCCCTCGATCTTGTGAATCTTTCGAGCCGCGACCGTGAGGGAGCGGTGAAATCCAACGACATACGACCGCTTCCTCACGGGCGCGGCTCGATTCTTTCACAAGCCCTCAGCCCTCAGCCCACTCCAAACCACCGCTCGCTCACCGGCGAGATCCTCGCCAAAGTTCTGGCCGAAGGACGGCGCGGGGAACGCGATGCGTTCGATGCCGCGGCGGTGCTCAGGAAGAAGGCTGGGGATCTCGATCCGACGAAGATCGGCGCGGAGGCGCGGATGCCGTGGGAAGCCGATGGACGGAAGTGGCACACCGTCGACGGCCTGGCCAACAACGGCCGGCCGCGTCGCTGGAGCGGCTCGATGCTGGCCCGCGTCATCGATCAACTGGATGAATCCGACGAGTTCGCGTCCCCCAACTTTGCCGAGCGGAGCATCGTCGAAGTCTCCGGCAAGACGAAGGGGAGTGGATGGTTCCTGCACGCCCATACGGGCGATGAATGGATGCTCTCGGTGAAGTTCCGCGTTGGAAAAAAGGCATTCGACGAAGAGACGTTGTCTCGCGATCTGGGTTTGAAGGATGTGAATGATCTGGACGAGATCCCGGTCTACAACCGTCAACCGCGCGTGCGCATCCGCCCGGCGGCAAACGGCCCGTTCGAGGATGTCACGATCGTTTTGCTGAAACCATCGGACATGGAGACGCCGGCGTTCGAGACGTTTTTCGCCGCGGCGCAGCAGTCGTTCCTCGAACGCACCAATCCCAAGTCACTCGACCTGGACGACCTCACCCCGTGGAAGAAACTCGGCCGCAAGTGGCACCTGATGCGCAAGGGTTTTCTGGCGGGCACGATCGAATGGGACGTCGCCGTTTTGGAGGCGCTGATTTCACTCTTGGACGAGTTGCTTCCCAATGCCAAGGTCGACTGGACCAACAAGGTCGTGGTGAACTACACGGTCGGCAAGCGACTCGTCGCCAACCTCGTGACCAAGCGCCCATCCGGTGTCGACTTCAACCTGTTCGTCACCGCCGGCTCGGTGCAACTCGGTCAGGTCGCCAGCTTCGGCACCAACCCGAAAGTTGCCCCGTACAGGGACGGACTCGACGCCGTGCTGCTGAGTTTCACAACACTGGGCCAAGTCCGTGACAGCTCACTGAGAAAGTTCCTCGGCGAGCGACTCAGAGACGTTTGAGGGCGGAGACACGCCTCACAGCGACGAGAGAGGGAATACGTGCATCGGGAACAGACTGGCCAGACGCGCATCATCGGAAACAATCTCACATCCCTCCTGTTCGGAGAGCGCAACATACAGGCAGTCGTAGATGCCAAGCCGCATCACGGATGACAGAACGTACGCCCGGGGCATCAGCGAGAGCGATGGAAAGAGCAGCGGGCAATCCGCCATCATTGCGGACCACAGCGTGAATCCCTCGGTTGTCGAAATTCGTCCGACCCGTTCGGCTCTCGTCAGGGCGTGGCCGACTTCGATGGGGAGAATGCCGGGTGCGATCAGTTCATGGACGCCGTTCCGATAGTCTTCGATCAGACGGGCGGCCATCTCGGAATCCGACTCGATGACGAGAGATTTGAAAGCCACCGATGCGTCGAGAATGAATCGGCTCATGAGTCGCGCAGGTCACGGATCGCTTTCGTCCCGATGTCGAGAACGCCGTGCCTTTGGCGGATGGTTTCGGTGACCTTGGCTGCACGCTCGCGGACTCTGCTCGCGATTTCCGGGTCGGGCTTCTTCCCGGCCCTGACGGCTTCGATGATCGCTTCGCCGTCGGCGAGAATGTCGAATGGAACCGTGCCGGTAATTTGCGTGTCGATGCTCATGGTGGGATTCTTCAGCAATGGAATGCCGGGGTCAAGATCAACGTCTGGAGACTGTGGTCAATTCAACTCCGGGTCGCACAGAGCGACGGCGGGTTTCCCCTGCGCCGCCCTGTGTCTATTGCGGTGAGATTCTTCCACCGGGCTCGGTTAGAATCACTCCCCCAAGCCGACGCCGTTTCTCCGATCGACAATCCCACGGGACCAAACCCATTCTTCCCAAACACCAGTTTGCCGCCATTCATCATGATCGGCGGCCCGAGACGGTTTCTCCGTTGTTGGTCGAGTCGGCGGCGCTGGACCCCGTGTCGGTCTTCGCGCGGTTTGCGACTCGGCCCGAAGGTCTGACTGTGGATGAAGCCCGCGCCAAGCTCGCGGAACATGGTCCCAACGTCCTGGCCAAAGACCAGCAGACGAACTTGGGAATGCTCGTCTGGCATGCGGTCGCCAATCCGTTGGTCATCCTGCTGGCGGTTCTCGCGACGATCTCATTCGCGACCAACGACATCGGGGCCGGCACCCTGATGACGCTGATGATTGCCCTGGGTATGGGACTGAAGCTGTTTCAAGAAGCCAAAGCCGACCGGGTGGCGGCCAAGTTGAAGGCGATGATCTCGGTCACGGCCACAGTGCTTCGAGACGGCCAGCCGCAAGAGATTCCCGTTTCGCAATTGGTCCCCGGCGATGTCGTCTCTCTGTCGGCGGGAGACATGATCCCCGCGGATCTGCGCATCGTCAGCGCGAAGGATCTGTTCGTCACGCAAAGCATGCTGACCGGCGAAAGCTTTGCCGTCGAAAAGTTCGAGCAGGAGAAGCCGGTCACGACGACAGCCGTCGCGTTGCCGTCAGCTCTCGAACTGACCAGCATTGCCTTTCTGGGGACCAGCGTGGAGAGCGGTTCCGCCACGGGGGTCGTGGTGGTGACCGGCCAGGAGACACTGCTGGGGGGCATGGCCGCGTCGCTGGCGGTGCAGCCGGTCGAGACCGCGTTCGACAAGAGCATTGCCCGCTTCACCTGGCTGATGCTGAAGTTCCTGCTGGTGATGGTGCCGCTGGTGTTCGTCATCAACGGGTTCTCCAAAGGGGACTGGGTTCAGGCGTTTTTCTTCGCGATTGCGGTCGCCGTGGGGCTGACTCCCGAGATGCTGCCGATGATCGTCACCGTCTGCCTGTCGAAGGGAGCGGTGGCGATGAGCCGCCGCAAGGTGATCGTCAAGCGGCTCAATTCGATTCAGAACCTCGGGGCGATGGACGTCCTCTGCACGGACAAGACCGGCACGCTGACGCTCGATCGCGTCATCTTGGAACGCTACTGCGATGTCGCCCTGAAGGATGACGACGGGGTGCTGGCGCTGGCCTACCTGAACAGCCATTTTCAAACGGGACTCAAGAACGTCCTGGACCGGGCCATTCTGGCGCATACCGAGACGCATACCGAGGCGAAGGTGCCAGACTATGCGAAGGTGGACGAAATCCCCTTCGACTTTCAGCGCCGCATCATGTCGGTCGTGGTCCGGACTCCCGACGGAAACGACCGGATCATCAGCAAGGGGGCTCCCGAGGCGATCTTTCCGCGCTGCCGGAATTTCGAAGTCGACGGTCAGCCCTATCCGATGGACCACGCCCACATCGACGAATTGAAGAAGGAATATGAACTGCTCTCGGCCGACGGTTTTCGCGTGCTGGCGTTGGCGACCAAGGACGGCCCGCCGCGCGGCAGCGGCGGCGGTGACGCGACACCCTACTCGAAGGCCGACGAATGCGATCTGATCCTGAATGGCTATGTCGCGTTTCTCGATCCCCCCAAGGAAACGGCCACGCCCGCCATCCAGGCTTTGCAGGCGCACGGTGTCGTCGTCAAGGTACTGACCGGCGACAATGAACTGGTCTCCAAAAAGATCTGCCGTGAGGTCGGGCTCTCCACCGAGTTCCTGCTGCTCGGGACGGACGTGGAGGCGATGAGCGACGAGGAACTCGCCACAGCCGCCGTCAAGACCACACTTTTCGCCCGCGTCTCGCCCGCTCACAAACAACGGATCATCCGGGCGCTGCAGTCCGGCGGGCACGTCGTCGGCTTCATGGGTGACGGGATCAACGACGCTCCCGCCCTGCACACCGCCGATGTCGGCATCAGCGTGGATACCGCCGTCGACATCGCCAAAGAGTCGGCCGACATGATCCTGCTGGAAAAGTCACTGCTGGTCCTGGAAGCGGGTGTCGTCGAGGGGCGCAAGGTCTTCGCGAACATTCTGAAGTATGTCCGCATGGGAGCCAGCAGCAACTTCGGCAACATGTTCAGCGTGCTGGGGGCGAGCCTCTTCGTCCCGTACCTGCCGATGGCACCGATCCAGATCCTCGCCAACAACCTGCTGTACGACCTCAGCCAGACGGCCATTCCCACCGACGATGTCGATCCCGATCAGGTCGAAAAGCCGCGACCGTGGGACATGAAACAACTGACCCGGTTCATCGTCTGCATCGGTCCGTGTTCGTCGATCTTCGACTACACCACGTTCTTCATGATGCTGTCGATCTTTCACTGTTGGAACGTCTCGACGGACGCGGCGAGAGTTCACAGTGAAAGCCTGTTCCAGACCGGTTGGTTCGTGGAAAGCCTGCTGACGCAGACGCTGATCATCCACATCATCCGCACGAACAGGATCCCGTTCCTGCAAAGCCGCGCGTCGTGGCCGCTGCTGGCCACCTCAGTCTGCATCATGGCTGCGGGCGTCGCGATTCCCTATACGGAAGTGGGCCGCTATCTCAAGTTCACCCCGCTGCCGCCGCTGTACTGGCCATTGCTGGCGCTCTCAATGGCGTGCTACGTCGTCCTGACGCAACTGGTGAAAATGTGGCTGCTGCGGAAGAAATGGATCTGACGTGCGGCAGTGTCGCGACCGACATCACTACTGTAGTCCCGTCGCTCCGCCGACGGGACGTATCGCGGCGTGAGTCGTGAACCGGATCTCAGCGAACGGGCGGCAGTCGGCCGCCGCGTTCGATGAACGCTTTGGACAGGCCGGTTCCGCGGATGGGCAGGATCACCGCGTCGTTCATCATGCCGCTGTAGGTCACCCCCTCGCCGGCTTGCTTGCCGGGGACGGGGATGATGCGGATCGCGGCCGGACGACGGTTCAGCACGGCGAACGAGACCTGGTCGGAAATGATCGCCGCCAGCGTCGCGACATCGGTGTCACCGGGCAACGAGACCAGGTCGAGTCCGCCCGATCCCGCGTTGGCGGCCATGCACAACTGGTCGAACGTCAACTCCTTCGACTTCGTGGCGGCGGCGAGCACCGAGTCCTCCAGCACCGACAGCATGATCCGTGAATAACCCCCCGCGGCGCAGGATGCGAACGCCGCACCGGCGCGGACGGCATTCAGAATCAGCGTCAGCGCCGTGGCCGTTCCCGGCGCCCCGACCTGTTCAATCCCCAACAACGTCAACAACGCGGCGACGCTGTCATCCGGCCGGCGTGTCGGGGCGAGTGACACATCGACGCTGCCGAAGTCGGCGCCCAGTCGCGTTGCGACTTCTCGACCGACCAGTTCGGCCGTGCGCGTCGACTGAAAGACGGCGGTTTGAATTTCGGCCGCCAACTCGTGCAACGGCGCGTTCGGCTCGGTGGCCAGTCGTTCGACCAGCGCATGGTGGATGATCGAGGCCGCGCCGATTCCGACATGCACGACCAGATCGCCCCAGCCGTCACCCAGGCAGGCACCCGTCAGATGCGGATGACCGGTCGCGTTGTTGGCCAGGATCACCAGCTTCGCCGCCGCATCGCCGTTCCGCGCGGCATCCGCCTCGGCCGTCTGTTTCAGGATGCGGGCCAGCAGCGCGATCGCGTCCATGTTGACGCCGCTCTCGGTCGTCCCCACATGCACGGCCGCACGCACGCGGACCGTTTGTGACAGGGCCATCGGCAAACTGGCGATCAGTTCGCGCGAGCTGGAGCTCATGCCGTGCTGGACATCCGCCGCAAATCCGCCGATGCGGTCGACCCGCAACTGCGCCGCCGCCCCTTCCAGCGTCTTGGCGACGTTGACCAGGTCGCCGGCGTCGAAGCCCTGGGCCACGCGATCGATGGGCGTGACCACGATCCGCCGCTGCATGATCGGCACGCCGAACAGCGAGGAGACGTCGCCGCAAACGCTCGTCAGCCGCTCGGCCCGGCTGATGATGCGCTGGTACAGGCTGTCGCACAGCGTGTGCAGGTTGTGATCGTGGCAGTCCGAGACGTTGATCCCCAGCGTGATCGTGCGCACGTCCAACGGCAGTTGCCGCAATTGCTGGAGTGCCGAAAAGAAGCTGTCGTTGTGGGCCATGAATCGCCAATCAATCAGGAAGGTCGGTAGTGGGTCAGTTTGAGTGGCACGCCCTGAGTCCTCGAAGGGCGTGGATCGAGGCACAGCATAATTCCCACGCCCTTCGAGGACTCAGGGCGTGCCACACGAATTCCGTTTTCAAACTGACCCACCACCGGAAAGGGCAAAGCCGGATTCGCGCGGGGCGCGTCCCGCGCCGGTCGTGTTCATCCCGCGCCGTTCGGCTTGTCGGCCACGAGAAATGCGGGGGGCGAGACCGTGTTGAAGCCGACCGGTTCGGGGTGTGCCAGCGCCGCCAGCACGCGCCGGTGTTGCAGGGCGATCGTGATGCCGTCGCGGCGGAATTCCTGGTCCAAGTCGGTTCGCAACTTCAGCGCATCGACGCCGGGTGGGACGGCCAGTTCCATCGATGTCAGAAACGAATGATCGGACTCGCGCCGCATCCCCTGCAGATCCAACAGGACGATGTCGTCCTGGGCCAACCGGTGGGCGATGAATCGCAGCACGCCGGGCCGGTCCTGTCCGGAGGCCGTCAAGACGTACCGCTGACGGGCGATCGGTTCTTCGAGGATCTCGAACGGTGCCTCGTCCTCGGAATTCTTCAACACGACCTCGGCTCCGTACGGACGGCAGACGGCGCGGATGTGATCCACGATCACTTCCGGATCACGTTCCTCGGGGAATTCCGCGGCCAGGATCATCGTGAAGAAGTCCTGGATCACCCCCTGGCTGACGTCCAGCATGTTCCCACCGAGCTCATCGAGCGCGTTCGTCAAGGCGGCCAAGATGCCAACCCGATTGGCCGCCAACACGGTCATGATGTATCGCCTGGCCACGGGGTTCCTTTCGATCGGTCGGTCGGTGAAGCGTGATTCGCTCGCGTAAAGTACTCGAAGAGAGTGGGTGGTGGGTAGTGGGTGGTGGATAGCGAAGGCCGTCGAAACTCCCCGTCTTCGTTTGCTGTGGCGAGCGGCCGATGAAAGCTGATCCAACTACAAGCACGATGCGCAAGCGAGTGTGCCCGAACACTCACTCGCTCACTCGCTCGCTCACTCACTCACTCGCTTGCGCTGCGTGCTTGTATGCCTATTCCTGCCGCACGCCTGCCCACCATCCACCACTCACTAATCCAATTGACTGATTCACGACGGTGCCGTATACCCCGCGCGGTCCGATGTCTCCTTTGCGATTCCCCTGGCAAGGCGTGTCCGGTGAGCGAACATATTCAGAAGCCGCTGAAGGCCGATGAGATCGAAGCCCTGTTGCGCTCGGCCCGCGCATCCGAACCCGACCGTCGGTCGGACGTGTTGTCGAACGAACCGCTCGGCCCCGGCGATGTGCAGCATCTGCGGAACATGGCGCTCAACGATGATTCGTCGATAAACGCCGGGTGGCCCTACGATGTTGACTCGGCCGATGAATTGCTGCACCGGGCGGAACAACATCTGGCGGCGGCCATGTCGCCGGACGCCGACTTGTTCCGGCAAGAAACCCGGTCGGCGCAGCCTCATTCATTTCTTCCGTTGGCCACCGCGACCGGACCGGCGGCAACCGGACCGGCGGCAACCGGACCGACGGCGACGGTCACCGCGGGACTGCCGCTGTCTGTCATCGGCGACATCGAACTCGATGTGACGCTGGAGCTGGGCCGGGCCGAGTTGATGATCGAGGAACTGCTCGCTCTGCGCGAAGGCTCGGTGGTGACCCTGGACAAGGAGGCGGGCGAGCCGATCGACATCCTGGCCAACGGCCAACTGGTCGCCCGCGGCGAAGTGATCGTGGTCGACGACAAGTTCTGCGTCCGGATCTGCGAAGTCATCGGGCAGGTTCCGCGCGACTGTCGTCCGGTCGCTCCGCCGACCGGACGTCCCGCCGGCGGAGCGGCGGGACTACAGTAGTCACGCCTCGACGGCGCGCTCATCGCGGTTCATCTTGACCGTTCCGCCGACGGCAGATACCGTCCCGCCGCCGCGCGGCTTCGACAGTAATCATTGCTGCAAGAAGTTCCGTCCGGCGGGGGCAGGGACGCCAATGCCTGGGTTTCACACACACATCACCGTCAGCACCGCCGTCGGCATCGGCTATGCCGTCTGGGGCGGGACGCAGTACGACTTGACGGTCGGAACGTGTGCCCTGGCCGGTGGGCTCTGTGCGATTGCCGGCGTCATGCCCGATCTGGACAGCGACAGCGGAGTCCCCTCGCGCGAAACCATTGGATTTGCCGCCGCCATCGTTCCGATGCTGGTCTTCAACAAACTGCAGGTCTACGGGTTGTCGATCGAACAAATGGTGTTGTTCGGCGCGCCGATGTACCTGTTGATCCGCTTCGGCCTGGGGACCATCTTCAAGTCGGCCAACGTCCATCGCGGGATGTTTCACAGCATTCCCGCCGCCATGATCGCCGGCTTGATCGGCTACCTGGTCTGCGATTCGGGCGCGCACCTGGTTCACAACTACAAGGCGTTCGCGGTCGGTCTGGGATACCTGGTCCACCTGGTGCTGGACGAGATCTGGAGTGTCGAAGTGCAGTCCGGGTCGGCGCGGCTGAAGAAGTCGTTCGGGACCGCGCTCAAGTTCTTCGGTGACAACCCCGGCACGACGATGATGACCTACTGCCTGCTCTGTCTGCTGCTGATGTTCGCGGCCAACGAGCAATCGCAGCCCCCGACCCCGTCGGCCTTCGCGCGGCGGCACATCGATCCGAACACGCCACCGGTTCAATCCGTTCGACCGGGTGGACCCGCTCCGAACACGAACCGTTCCACCACGGCACCGCACAATCCCGCCTCGTCCAGCGATGGCTGGGAGCGGCCCAAAACGATCACACGCCGCACGCGCCTGGATGATCCTTGGAAATAACCTTGTTCTGGAAATAACCCCGGCACCGAATTGACCCGCCGACCGCGATCCCTCGAAGGAATTGAACGATGACCGTTTATGACGGTGTGATGGCCCTGCTCGTGCTCTACACGGTGATTCATGGCTATTTCCGCGGAGCGGCCTGGCAGATCGCGCCCATTCTGTCGCTCGTGCTGGGCTACATGATCGCGATGCCCATGTCGGTGACGATGGCGCACTACTTCGGACCGCCGCCGCTCAACCGGCTCTTCGCGCTGGTCACGATCTACATCCTGGTCTCGATCACGGTCTACCTGATGGTCCGCACCTTCCGCGCGGGCGTGGACAAGGCCAAGCTGACCGAGGTCGATCGGCACCTGGGTGCGATCCTCGGCGGCGTGAAGGGTGTGCTCGTGACCCTGGTCGCGACCTGCGGGCTGCTGATCTACTTTCCCCAGATGCGCGAAGTCATCCTGAAGTCTGAAAGCAGTTCGATCGCCTCGAAGATCATCGCCAACATCTACCCGATTCTGCCGATGGCGATGCACACGCTGCTCGATCCGTACGTGAAGAAGTTTGAGGACCAGATGCCGAATGAGATGGACGGGACCAACGACGGATTCCAAGGTTCCGGCGGCGGGTCGGCTCCCCGTTCCAATCCGACGCCGACTCCGCCCGCATCGAGTGGCGAATCACCCTTCTCGTTGGAACCGACCGCCACCGCGCCGGAGTTCGTCCCCCACGCCCCCACCGCGCGGCGTCAGATGCGTTCGTCACCGGAACCGTTGGAAGAACCGGTTGTGACCCAGCCTCAACCGCCGCCGCGCCGCCGACCCGTCGTCCGATCGGCCCAGGAAGACGACCCCTTCGAAGCCGCCGATCCCGACCGCGCCGTGAGCCCGCCGCGATAAGATCAGCGGCCTGAATCAGCATACAAGCACGCAGCGCAAGCAAGTGAGTTCTCAGACACACTCGCTTGCGCTGCGTGCTTGTATTTGGGCAAACTGTCATCTGCCGCAGGCTGATAAGACGAGCGACCCGCAAACGTTGACCCGTTGGCTCTGGGTACAACAAAGGGCTAGAATCCGTCCCGCCGGACACATCCCCGTCCGGCGCGGAAGAACCCTTGAGGAATGCCTTTCATGCCCACGGAAGAGACTGGACCGACCAAGCCCGCGACGCCGGCCACACCCACAGCGCCGTCCACCCCGTCCAACTTCATTCACGACATCATCGACGCCGACAACGTCAGCGGGAAATTTGGCGGCCGGGTCCAGACCCGTTTTCCGCCCGAACCGAACGGATACCTGCACATCGGCCATGCCAAGTCGATCTGCCTCAACTTTGGCACCGCGAAGAAATACGGCGGCCAGTGCAACCTGCGGTTCGACGACACCAATCCCGCCAAGGAAGATGTCGAGTACGTCGATTCCATCCAAGAAGACGTCCGCTGGCTCGGCTTCGAGTGGGACGGGCTGTACTACGCCAGCGACTACTTCGAGCAGATCTATCAGTACGCCGAGCAACTGATCCAGAAGGGGCTGGCCTACGTCGACAGCTCGACGCTGGAAGAGATCCGCGGAGGACGTGGGACACTGACCGAGCCGGGTAGACACAGCCAGTTCCGCGATCGCGAGCCGGCGGAAAGCCTCGATCTGTTCCGACGAATGCGGGCGGGTGAGTTTCCCGACGGAGCCCACGTCTTGCGCGCGAAGATCGACATGGCTCATCCCAACATGAACATGCGCGATCCGCTGCTCTACCGCATCCGCCACGCCGAACATCATCGGACCGGTGACACCTGGTGCATCTACCCGCTGTACGACTTCACGCACGGCTACAGCGATTCGATCGAGCACATCACGCACTCGATCTGCACACTGGAATTCGAGAACCATCGGCCGCTGTACGACTGGCTGATCGAGGCCCTCGACCTGTATCACCCGCAGCAGATCGAGTTCGCGCGGCTGAACCTGACGCATACGATGATGAGCAAACGCAAGTTGCTCGAACTGGTGGAAACAGGCACCGTCTCCGGCTGGGACGATCCCCGCATGCCGACGATCGCGGGCATCCGCCGCCGCGGTTACACCCCCGCCGCCATGCGGGCGTTCTGCGATGAGATCGGTGTGACCAAGTTCAACAGCCTGACCGACATGGTCGTGCTGGAGAACGCCGTCCGCGCCGACCTGAACAAGACCGCCCCCCGTGCGATGGCGGTGCTGAAGCCGCTCAAGATCGTCCTCACGAACTATCCCGAGGGACAGGTCGAGGAACTCGAAGCGGTCAACAACCCCGAAGAACCCGCGGCCGGAACGCGCCTCGTCCCGTTCTCGAAGACGCTGTATATCGAGCACGACGACTTCATGGAAGACCCGCCCAAGCAGTTCTTCCGGCTGGCCCCCGGCCGCGAAGTCCGCCTGCGCTGGGCCTACCTGATCACCTGTCAGGAAGCGGTCAAAGATCCCGCCACGGGTGACATCATCGAGCTGCACTGCACCTACGATCCCGCCACGCGCGGCGGCAACGCGCCCGACGGACGCAAGGTGAAGTCGACCATTCACTGGGTCTCGGCCGAACACGCCATCTCGGCCGAGGTCCGGTTGTACGACCACCTGTTCAGCATCGCCAACGTCGCCGACATCCCCGACGGAGACGACTGGAAGAGCCACGTGAACCCCAAGTCACTGGTCGTGGTTCCGGACGCCAAGCTGGAACGATCACTGGCCACCGCCCCGCCCGGCCACCGCTGCCAGTTCGAACGCCTGGGCTACTTCTGCGCCGACAAACAGTCGCAACCCGACAAGCCGGTCTTCAACCGCACCGTCACGCTGAAAGACGAATGGGCCAAGCTCCAGAAGAAGCAGGGCGGGTGACGTGCAGAAATGGAGTGCTGCGAATTGCCGGTGGACGCGAAGACGTGAAGACGTGAAGTGGACCCCAGAATTCAAGCCACCAGAATTGGGAACCTGTCGGTGGTCGTAGAGTTTGGAATTCCGGCCGACAGGTAGTCTATTTCCGAAACCGCTGGGTCAGGCCAAGGTTATCGAGACCGCTTGCCGCAGGTACAATTTTGAAAACTGTCGGGGCCTTGCAGCGGCCAAGCTCCTCTACGATCTTCGGCCACACTTTGAAAAACTTCCATGTCTGTTCATAGACGTTCTGGTCTGGCCATCCGCCGTACATCGTGACAAAGAAAAGATCCTGCGCCATCAGTTCTTGCACCTCGTCGCGGCGCGTCAAGATTCTCGCATCGCCGCTGAGGACGATTGGCTTGGGAGTCCAGCCGCCGATAGCGCGCAGCCAATCGACATCAGGTGTGTCTTGGTCGAAATGCTCGTCAAGGTGCGTGAACTGATGCGCTCGCTCTTCAATGATGGCGAGGGCCTTCATAAGCCGGAGTGGGAAGCACCGATCAACGAAGAATTTCATGCCACCAACATTTTCTCAAACTTCACAGCCGCCAAGACATCATCCTTGGTGACTCCAAACCAATGGGCGACAGCGTCCGCTTGCTTGCCATTGGCGTGGAACGAGCTTGAGAGAATGTAAGTCGGAATCTTGGAAGTGCTGGCGACAGGCTGCCCCCAAGCGAAGGCCGGATTGATTTCGACACCCTTGGCAATTCGCCATCGAATGGCAATTTCGCCTTCATAATCGAGCTTTTTCAGAAACGGAGAGATGATTCTTGGGAAGACATGCTGTCCCGTGAGAACATACGTGATTTGGTCTCGCCCCTTGGCATCAACTCCAATCAGAAACACGTCTTTGCCCGAAATGCGAAGTTCTTGTCGACAGAATGGATGCGGGTCCGACCATTTGGACTGGAGTCGGGAATGTATCGCGCGGATGTATGCCAGCGGAATTCCATTCTCGCGCATCTTTCCAGCAATGAACACTTCGATCAGATCGCGAAAGCTGACCAGCTTCTGTTCGGTCACATTGCCGTAGTCACTCTCGAACAATGCTTGCCCGTTTTCCCTGATTCTGAACCATTCACGAATCCGCGATTGCTTTAGACCGGTATACTTCGCCGCATCCGAAAAGGAATAGACGCCATGCCCGAGCAGAGGTATTGGTTGTTGCGGTTTCATTTGACTCTCCGATCACCTTCGGACGTCAACTGTACGTTGCATGCCCCATCGCCCGCAATGCTGCATATTTCCACATGACATGGCCCGGTTGCATGCACCGTAATGGTTGTCTCGACAGCGTGTTACGGCGTATCGTCACATCACGGAATCGTACGGGGCTTCCATTTTCCACGGTGGGTCAACCAACCCAGCCTGGATGGCCGACGTCAGGCAGAATCACCCTGACCATTCTCCGTCGTTCTCCTGTGACGAAGATTAGGTCACGCAACGAGACAGCCGCCATGATCTGCGGGGTGTTTTTAGTTCCGGCCAATTTCAGCCGTCGATTCCAATCTATATCACTTTTACTTTGTCGTATGCGCGAGCTTGTCCTCGCCGAACAGTTGTCGGCCGCACCCGAATTCGTCCAACATTGATGAAGCGCGCGACGCAGATCGGCCGAAATTTCCGGTCGTTGAAGCACTCGCAGCAATCCGTGGCAGATTCCGCCGGTGCAACGAGTTGCGCTGGATTGTCGGTGTCATTCGTCTGGACAGTGGTTTTTGTTTCCGATATCAACCGCCCGCCTTTCTCTCCCCCAAACAATTCATAGCCAGTCACGTCACCTTTCCGGGCGGCACGGATGCCGTCTTTGCGGAGACACGGATGTCCATCGACAACGCTCTTCGTCCGCGCGGTGTTGCAGGAGCCTCACTGGGGCTGGTCCTGCCCGTGCTGATGGTGTTGTCGCTGCTGGTGATCATCGTCCCGATCTCACCGGTGGTGCTCGACCTGTTGCTGGCCGCGAATCTGACCGCCTCCGTGGTGTTGCTGCTCTCGACGATGTTCGTCGCCCGGCCCGTCGAGTTCAGCGCCTTTCCGTCGCTGTTGTTGCTGACCACGCTGGCCCGGTTGGTTCTGAATGTCGCTTCAACGCGGCTGGTGCTGACCCGCGCGGCCTCGCATGGGACATCGGCTGCTGGTGAAGTGATTCAGACCTTCGCCCGGTTCGTGGCGCAGGACCAGGTCGCTGTCGGATTGATCCTGTTTTCGATCGTGGTGGTGATCCAGTTTGTGGTTGTCACCAAGGGTGCCACGCGGCTGAGTGAAGTGGCTGCTCGCTTCGCACTGGATGGCATGCCCGGTCGGCAAATGGCGGTCGATGCCGATCTGAATGCGGGTGTGATTTCCGCCGAGGAAGCACGACGACGACGGGCCGAGATCACCGCTCAGGCCGACTTCCACGCGGCGATGGATGGGGCCGGCAAGTTCGTCCGCGGTGACGCGCTGGCCGGAATCCTGATCACGCTGGTCAACCTGATCGGCGGCGTGCTGATCGGAGTCATCCAGTACCGCATGGCACCGCAGAAGGCGGTCGAGGTCTTCACCCTGCTGACCATTGGCGACGGACTGGTCACACAGATTCCCAGTTTCCTGATCGGCCTGTCGGCCGCGCTGCTGGCCACGCGATCGTCTTCGGAAACCAATCTGTCACGCGATGTCATTGGACAGACGTTTAAGGAACCGGCCGTGCTGTTCCTGACTTCCGCGGCCACGTTCGCGCTCGCCTTCACCGGCCTGCCGATGGTGCCGATGCTGGTCCTCGGCGCTGGTTGCGCGATCGTCGGAGAGAACCTGCGGCGACAACGATTGCGGAATGAACAGATCGAACTTGAACAGACTCGCGCGACGGCGGTAGCGGCAACATCGTCGCGTCCCACGAACCAAGTCAAACCCGCTCTGCGGCCTGAAGACCAATTGGCTGTCGAGCCGATCGAACTGGAACTCGGCTTCCGACTGATTCGTCTGGCCAATGCGGAAGCGGGTGGCGACCTCATGGATCGAGTCTCCCAATTGCGACAGCGCATTGCCCAGGAACTGGGGATTCTGCTGCCGAAGGTCAAGATTCGCGACAGCCTGCGGTTGAAGGATCGTGCCTATCAAATCAAGCTGCGCGGCGTGACGGTCGCGACCGGCGAAGTCCGTCCCGACGGACTGCTGGCGATTGATGCCGGACTGGTGAGCGGGGCACTGTCGGGCATCGACTCACTCGATCCGGTCACCGGTCGGCCGGCAAAGTGGATCGAAGCCACTCAGGCCGAACTGGCCCGCGAACTGGGATACAAGATCGTCGAACCGACGCAGGTTCTGATCGGGCATCTGGCCGAAGTGGTGCGCGGCCAGGCCGACGAACTGCTCACGCGGCAGCAGGTCCATCAGTTGCTCGACAATCTCCGTCAGACATCGCCGCGGGTCATCGACGAGTTGATTCCGGAACTGCTCAAGCCATCGCATGTTCATCAGGTGCTCTCCAACTTGTTGCGCGAGCGCGTTCCGGTCCGCGATCTGGAAACGATCCTGGAAACTCTGTGCGACTACGCCGAGCGGACGAAGGACACGACGATCCTGACGGAGTACGTTCGGCACGCACTCAGCCGCGTCATCTGTCAGCCGTTGCGGGACGTCCGCGGGACGATTCACGCCATCACGGTCGATCCGGCTTTGGAGGACGTGCTGGCCAATGGGTTCGAATTCTCCGAACGGGGTCCGATCATCAAGCTGACTCCGCAGGTGACTGAAGGGGTCTGTTACGAGATGGCCCGCCAGGTTCAGAAGCTGTCGCGCGAGGGACTGCCGACTGTTGTCGTGTGTGGTCCGCGCGTGCGACAGGTCTTGCGGCATGTCACTGCCGGAGCGCTGCCGCAACTCACGGTGCTCAGCCTGAACGAAATCCCGCGCGATACGAACATTCGGTCGGTGGGACAGATTCCAATCAACGCCATCAAGCTTCCCATCGTCCCGTCGGCGGAGCGACGGGACTACA
>JAYTIB010000031.1:0-2574 GCA_043732205.1 Schlesneria sp.
CCCAACGGGGCAGCCCTAAGTTAGCCCAGGGCAAGCGACCATCGGGAGCGCCGCCCTGGGTAGCGACCGTCACAGAGTTTGGAGCCCTGAAGGGGCGGCACTATTCATTCGATGGAAATAGGGCCGCCCCTTCAGGGCTTGGTATTCCCGACCATCCGCCAATCCAGGGCGTTGCCCTGGGCTGGCATAACACCGCCCCTTCGGGGCTGAAATCCCAAAAGGCACAACTTCACAAAGCGTGAGCGAGGGATGACTTCACGCGGGAACTCCCGATGCCCTCGCTCACGCTTCGGGTTATTGCTTCTTCTTGGCCACGCCCGCCCGCAATGCCTTCCAATCGAATCTCCACCAACAGACCGGACGCATGTCGCAAGAACCCGCCAATCCCGCCAGCCCGACCCGTGTCGCCCGCCGCATCGGCCGGTGGATGCTGGGACTGGCGGCCTGCCTGCTGGCGTCGACCATGATCGTCTTTGTCGATGAGACCGAGCTCGTGATCGTGGCCCGCTTCGGCCGCATCGTCTCGGTCTATGACCGCCCCGAACAGCGCGGCCTGCAAATCAAATGGCCGTGGCCGCTGGAAACCGTGCGGCGTTTTGACCGGCGGTTGCAGTTGTTGTCACCGCCGGGCCGCGAAGCCTTCACGCACGACCGCAAAAACGTGACCGTCGAAGCCTACGTGCTGTGGAAAGTGGCTGACGGCAATTCGCAGGATCTGTCGTCGCATCCCGTCGTGCGGTTCTTCCAAAGCCTGGGCGGCATCGATGTCGCCGAAGCGCGTTTGTCGAGCCGCCTGCAATCGATCCTGACCGAACAGATTGGACGGAGTGAACTGGCCGCGCTGCTCGCGGCACGGGACTCCGAAGCGGCCCCCTCCGAATCGCAGGGTCCGCTCGAAAAAGTCTCCGCCGAGATTCGCCGCGAGTTGATGCAGCGGGCCGATGAGAAGGACTCGTTGCGGGACCGGCAGGGGATCGAGATCGTCGATGTCCGTATCCGTCGACTGAACCTGCCGACCGGCAACATGCGCGCGGTGTTCGAACGGATGCGCAGCGAACGACAGAAGATCGCCGAACGGTATCGCAGCGCGGGTCTCGCCGAGAACCGCATGATCCGCAGTCTGGCCGACCGGCAGGCGGGCGAACTGCTCGCCAAAGCCAATGCCGAAGCGGAGCGAATCCGTGGTGACGGCGACGCCGATGCCATCCGCATCCTGAACGAAGCGCACAGCCGCGATCCGGAATTCGCGTCGACCCTGCAAACTCTGGAAGCCTACAAGCAGATCCTCAACGAACGAACGACGCTGGTCCTGTCCGCCTCCAACAGCCTGCTCAAGCTGCTCGTCGAAGGAATCCCCACGCACGCCGCACCGCCAACGTTGGACCGCCCGCGGGTCGAACCACTCCCCTCCGCGATCGAACCCGCCAACCGAACAAACGCCGGTGCGGAGGATGCGCGATGATCTCGTCCGCACCGCAACCGCACGGAATTCCCCTCGCCCGGATCGTGGTCGGACTGGTCTTGGCGGCGTATATGGTGATGGGGTTCTACACGGTCCCGGCCAATGAGATCGCCGTGGTCCGGCGGTTCGGTCGCGCGACATGGCCCGCGCAAACCAGCGGCCTGCATTACGATCTCCCTTGGCCTTGGACCCGAATCGATCGCGTCAACCTGAATGCCATTCGCACGCTGACACTCGGCGAAGCGACCGACGAGGCGAATGCCTTTCTCTCTCCGGCAACGACCCGGCCGACGACGTTTCTCACCGGCGACAGGAATCTGCTGCAACTGCGCATTGCTGTGCAATACCGTGTGTCGGAAGAATTCCTCGCGGAGTGGCTGTATGCCAATTATGCCCCCGAACTGCGGCTGCGATCGATGGTCGAGACGACCGTGGCCGACCTGGTGTCGCGCAGCGGAGTCGACTTTGTCCACAGCCAGGGTCTCGCGGAACTGAACAACCGGCTGCTGATCGCGGTGCGCGCGTCCGCCCGCGATCAACGATTGGGTTGCGATGTGGAACAGGTCACGATCGACCGCGCCGAACCTCCGCCACGGGTGAAGGCCGAGTTCCTCGATGTCTCGAACGCCCGCGCGGACATGGCTCGCTCTGTCAATGAAGCGCGCGCCTATGCCGAACAGCGACAGGCCGAATCGCAGGCCGACGCCCGCCAGATCCTCGACCTGGCCGAACGCGAACGGGGCGCGAAAGTCTCTGGCGCCAAAGGCTCCGCCGACCGGTTTGCCAAACTGGTGGAACAGATCCAACACGACGCGACAACCGGCGGACGCGACTACGCCCTGTCGCGAAACCTGACGCTCAAGCGCCTGTACGTCGAAACACTGCGCGAAGTCCTCGGCAAGGCCAAATCGAAAGTCATCCTCGACGGACCACAACCGGCCAACTTGATGATGCCGGGGGGGAGTGGATAGTGGATGGTGGATAGTGGGTAGCAAAGCCAGTGACGTTCGCTTCCCTCTTGCTTCTTGCTATCCACTACCCACCATCCACTACCCACTACTCCCGCACCACAACCGCGTCGCACCAGTCGGCGTAATCCGACACATCGGCGT
>JAYTIB010000032.1:0-2568 GCA_043732205.1 Schlesneria sp.
GCATTTCAATGGCAAGGATTGTCGTGGTGCTGATCACTGGATTGTGGCTTGGAGTCCCGGCATGTTCTGCCATTGCAGCGGACCAACTTCCCGATCTCATCCGTGTGCGTACCGAAGGGGGGGATGAAAAGGGGATAAGTCCAATATTCATTTTCTTGCTCGCCTCAGTCAATATTAAAAATGAATATTAAAAATGGACTTATCCCCTTTTCTTGCTCGCGACGTGAGCCACGTCACCTACGCGGGACAGGGTTTCGCTTTCGGCTCCGGGCCGAACTTCAGCTACAAGCTGATTGACCCGGTGTCGATCACCAAAATGGAGGCCGGGGGCCGGGTGAATGAGCAGATTCAGGCGACGGCCCCGAGCACCTCGGGAACGCTGGCTGCGATCATCGCGGCGGCCGGGGGCGGCAACTCCGCGTTCCCGCAGTCGGCCTCCACCCGCTGGACCACGAACCAGTACACCGACTGCTGTCTGGCCGCGTCGCAGCGCGTCTATCGCAAGATTCCCGCCAGCGGCGAAGGAACCACCGGCATGAAGAGATCAAAGGGGTCAGGAGTCGTTGATTTGTGACTCAGCGACTAGGTCATTCCTCCACCCACCCTCCCCGCAGCCGTCCGCAAGTCAGATTCCAAAATGAACAGACAAACAACGACTCTTGCTCCCTTTGTTCTTGCCTGACTAACGACACCGGACGTGCCACAACTGCGGTTTGCACATTTGGGCAGGGCATCCCGCCTCAAGGTTTGACGGTGGCACGTCGGTTTGTCGGAACCGTTCTCATAGGACCTTCGGTGTCGTTCCATGTTCGTGAACCTCTTGGAACCTCCACGGCACACGCGGCTGGTCGATGCGTCGCACATGATCGGCGCGCAGCGGTTGGTCGCCCAAGGCTGGACCGTGTGCAGTTCGTACCTGGACGGATATACGGGCGAGCCGACGGTCGAGGGTCGAGCCGCGTTCGCGGCCGAGGTCGAGCGGGCCGTCTCGTCCCTGCCGGAACGCTGCGTCGTGCTGACGGCGGGGATTCCCCTCCAGCAGCGCGATCCCCGGCGGTTCGTCTGCAACAACTCGGCCGTCTGCGGGACGGGAGCGGTTCCCATTCCCTACTGGTTCGAGGACCAGTCTCAACCCGTTCCGTTTGCGAGCCGCCGCCACTTCGCCGCATTTCAAGGAGCGGTGGCCTCCAACGGTCCGTTGCGCGCGGCGGTCGTCGAGGGATTCGGCGGTTGCGAACGGGCCGTGTGTCGCGTGAACGAGCGGTATTTCCACGCGCTGGGCGTCGAGGATCGTCAGGGCCTGTCGGCGTCGTACTGGCAACTCTTGTCCGAAACACAATTCTCACTGTGCCCGCGCGGCGACGACTGCGGCCCGGTGCGGTTCTACGAGTCGCTGTCAGCGGGCTGCATTCCGGTGCTGTTGGCCGACGGAGCGGAACTGCCACTCTCTCGCCTTCTGCCCTGGGACGACATGCTCGTGCGCGTCCCCGAATGCGAGGCCCGGCATTGGCAGTCGCATGTCGCGCGCTGGAAGGCGAAACGGACGGACGAGGAATTGGCGATCCTGTCGCAGCACAACCGCGAGACGTGGCAGGACTGGCTGCATTGGTCGCAACTCGGCAAACAGTTGACGGTGGAGCGTGTGGAGCGGGCGATTGCCGCCGCCGAGCGTCACGAATCCGGGTTGTCGCGCGGGGCGCTGTCCGTGCCGGGCATGACCTCGGGCAGGGTGCGACATCTGCTGAACAATCTGGCGGCCCGGCGATACCTCGAAGTGGGCGTCTGGCAGGGGGCCACGTTCGTCGCGGCGTGTTACGGCCGACGGCTGGAATCGGCGACCGCCATCGACAACTTCAGCACTCACCAAGAGCAGCCGGGCGGGGCCGAACGGTTCCTCGCGAACGTCTCCGCGATGCTGCCCGACCAGCCGATCGCACTGCGTTCCGTGTCGTTCTTCGACCTGCCTCCGGAAGCGTTACCGCAGAACGTCGATGTCTACTTCTACGACGGAGACCACCGGCCGGAGAGCCAGCGGCAGGCCATCCTCCAGGCGTGGCCGGCCCTCGCCGACGAAGCGATCATCCTCATCGACGACACCAACTATCCCGGCGTCCTTGAGGCGACGCGGCAGGGACTGGCGGCGGTCGGTGCGAAAGTGCTCCACGAGTGGCTGTTGCCCGCGCGCTTCACCGGCGACACCGAACAGTGGTGGAACGGACTGTACGTGGCCGCCGTGCGCAAACCGATCGAGGCCTTTGACGCCATCCACGCTACGCCCGCGGCTTGACATCGCCCGTCCCCAAAAGTTCGGACGATCGTTCAGGTCGCCTTCAAGGGGCCGAACTCGCGGCGGGGTGGCTGGGTCTGACGGCTTTGCGGAAGGCCCGGAATCCTCGACTGGAGTACGCGGTCCATTCACGGGGCCATTCGCTTCGCTCGTGACCTCCCACCCCGCCGGTCAATGTTCACAATGATGCACGCCCCGGAGACTCCACGCTGACCATTCGTGGCCCGGCACAGGTGCCATCCCGTAGGGATTCGCCGTCCATCGGACGACCCAACACACTC
>JAYTIB010000033.1:0-6821 GCA_043732205.1 Schlesneria sp.
GGTCGCCGGAAGTGGAACGAGTACATTTCGCTCTGCAAGAGAAGCCAGCGCATTATTGATCCCCTGCTGGTGAATCGCTACCGCCAAACGAGGAATGGAGGGAAACCAGATGGTCGCCGCTTCCAACAAACCAGGATTCGTTCATTACGCGTTGATCTTGTCGGTGATGATCACGGTTGTCCTGGGATTCTTGTCCGGCCGGAATCACCGGGAACTTGCAGCTCTGCGTGTGAAAATTGCCGAAAGTGAAAAGCAACTGAGCGGAGCGAAAAGGCTGATTGCGACTATGAGTGGATTGGAGACTCACGATTCCGCGGTGAAGGCAACGGCATTGGAGGATATGAGAGACTTTGCCAATGCGCGGCAAAAACCACGCGACCCAGAATCTGTCGATCAACGAGAATTGGCGGACCAGATTTTCAGGGTCGCTGAAGTGGAGGAGCAAGTCCGCAAACTCAAGACACTCTTGAAGTCCTACGACGATCAAGTCCAGATCCTGAAGAACCTCACCGGCCGCAAGTTTGAGTTGGTTGACGATCCCGCGAATCCCGAAAACGTGAACACCGTCAAGGCCGCCGCATTGAAAGACATCAGTGACTTTGGCAAGGAATACGCGGGAGAGAATTATGCGGAAACACTCCACAATCTGCGTGAGGCTTTAGACGCCGCCATCGCCGAACGTAATTCCAAGGCTGATCTAGGCAACGCGCCGGCGTCTCGCAAGTAGGGTCGAGCGCGCCCTCCGTCGCAAGACCGTGAATCGCCAGCAGAACAGGATTATTCGGCATGGGCTGCCGCTGTCGCTGGATCTGCCTTTGGACAGCGGGCTTTCATGGCGGGGCGGTGCTCGGAAACTGCCGACACAACCTCAACGAAATCCTGCGCGCGAGTGCGAACAGTGAGGGTCCGCGAAGAATTTGGGGCGGGAGTTTGATCCTTCGTGACGATTGGGCGGTCGGGCACAAAAAGAGATTGCCGAATTGCTATTGCCGGTGGAAACTGCTTGACTGAACATCCGACTGCCGTGAAACTGGGGCCACCATGCAATCTCAGCCAAAGAGGCACCGCTGACCACAGCGTTCATTTCTGTCGCATGCCACTGCCCGTCTCCAGGTTCGCCGCCTGATCCACGTCTTTACCGTTTGCCGGAGGGAATCCAAATGGCTGCCGCATCCAACAAGCCCGGTGCCGTTCATTACGCGTTGATCGTCTTCGTGATGATCACAGTCATCCTCGGAATTGTGACCTACCAGTACAACCGGAGTTTCTCCGATGCGAGCGTCGAACTGGCCGGCAAGGCGGATGAGCTCGGCAAGCAGAAGGCGCTGGTCAAAGCCTTGGACGATCAGGTCCAGGTGCTGAAGAAGTTGACCGGTCGAATTTTTGACTTGATCGATGACAACGCCGATCCCAAAAACGTCAATACGGTCAAATCCGCGGCCGTGAAGGATATGAACGATTTTGGCAAACAATTCGTGGGCGCGAACTACGCCGAAACCCTGCAGAAGCTGCGTGAGGCTCTCGATGCGGCACTGGTCGATCGTGATTCCAAAGTCGCGCAGGTCGCCTCGCTTGAGAAAGACTTGAAGGCGGAACGTGATCGCTTGAACGTTCGCGTCGACACCGCCGGCAAGGCACAAACGAAGGCCGAATCGGAGAAGCGGGATGTCATCGCCGTCCAGGACGAACGCCTGAAAGGCAAGCAGGACGAACTGGACAAGTTGAAGCAGGACAACAATGCCGTGACGGCCGAACTGGCTCAGGAAAAGGAAGCCCGCGAAAAGGACAACAAGGGCAAGAACCAAGAAATCAAGAACTTGGAGATCATCGTCGATGTTCTTCGAAAGAAGTTGGACAACATCGAAAAGGTCAGCTTCGAAGTTGCCGATGGACTGATTCAGCGGGTGGACAATGCCTCCAAGCTGGTCTGGATCAATCTGGGTGACGATGATTTCCTGAAGCCCCGAATGACATTCAGCGTCTTGGGGAAGGACAGTTCGGGTGTGGGTCGCGGCGCCGAGGACGTGAAGGGGAAAATTGAAGTCACCCGCATCCTGGGGCGGCACATTGCCGAGGCACGCATCACCGACGAGGACTTGTTCCGACCGATGGTGGCCAACGATCTGATTTACACGCCGCTGTGGAGCCCCGGACTGGTGGAAAAGTTCGCCTTCGTCGGCCTGATGGATCTCGATGGCGATGGCAAGAGCGACTGGGAGGAGCTGAAGCATCTGCTGGCGGTTTCCGGCGCCTCGATCGACACCTACGTGGATGACGCCGGCCAGAGACTCCCGGAGAACTCCAAGATCACCGTCCACACGAAGTTCCTGGTTCTCGGCGACATCCCTGAACCGGATTCGGTGTCGAATGAGAACGACAAGGCGCGGATCGCCGAAATCCGCAAGCACCTGAACGAAATGACCAAGGAGGCGACGGTGAATGGCGTGCGTCCCGTCAAGTTGAACGACTTCCTGGCGTACATCGGATTTGAAGCCAAGCGGCGCACGTTTCGTCCCGGTCAAAATCACCCCTTCAATCTGAAGTCGGGTGCTTCCAGTGCGTCCGTCAACGAACCACTCGGCGACCGCTCATCAAGCGGCAGCGTCTCCGGTTCCTTCGGACCAAAAAAGAAGTCGACTCCACAACTCTCTTCCGACGGTCACACCAGCAAGCTGTTCACCCCCGCGGCGAAGCCGTAGTCGTTGATCCGGCCTGATCGCCGATCGCATGCTTTGAATGACCAGAAGCCCCGGCAAATCAAACTGCCGGGGCTTCTTTCGTCTTTGCGTCTGACAGGCTATCCGTGAAGGGGTCGGGAGTCTTTTTCATGCCACATGACGTCGCTGCCAAGGGCTTTTATTACTCGGCATCGCGGCATGAAAAAGACTCCCGACCCCCTCGCGGCTGCGGCTTTCCGGATAGCGCATGAGACTTGGTCACGGTCATCCAAACGCGCGGCTGACCGTTTCCCCCTCGTTCACTGTCGCCCGTTCGGACCGGCCCTGCAGCTTGTAGGTCAACTCAGTATGCTCGACTCCCATCGCCGCCAGGATCGTGGCATGCAGTGAATGAATGTGGACCTTGTCCTCGACCGCATGCATGCCGAACTCGTCGGTCGACCCGATGACTTGGCCTCCTTTGACGCCACCGCCGGCCAGCCACATGGTGAAGCCATACGGGTTGTGATCGCGGCCGTCACCCTTCTCGCTCATTGGCGTTCGACCGAATTCGCCACCCCAGATGACGAGTGTTTCGTCCAGCAAACCCCGCTGCTTCAAGTCCCTCAGCAGGGCCGCGACCGGTTTGTCGGTCTCGCCGCAATGCAGGCTGTGGTTCTCTTCAATCTTGCTGTGGGCGTCCCACTTGCTGCCCGAGCCCGAGTACAACTGCACGAACCGGACGCCGCGCTCCACGAGTCGCCGCGCGAGCAGACAATTCTGTCCGAAGGCCTGCGTCCGCTTGTCATTCATGCCGTAGGCGTCCTGTGTCTGTTGCGTCTCATTCGACAGATCGACGGCCTCGGGTGCCTGGGCCTGCATGCGGAAGGCGAGCTCATACGAAGCGATTCTCGCTTCGAGGTCGGTGTCACCGGGACGAACGGCCAGATGTTCGCGGTTGAGCTGATCGATGAAGTTGAGCTTGGCCAACTGCCGCTCGTCGCTGACTCCTTCGGGGTTGTCGAGATACAAAATGGGGCGTTTGCCCGGCAGGAACTTGGTTCCCTGATGCGTCGAGGGCATGAAGCCGGAGCCCCAGACTCGGTTCCCGCCGGGCGGCTCGCGATCGCTGTCGAGCATGACGACGAAGCCGGGCAGGTTCCGGTTCTCGGAGCCCAGTCCGTAATTGATCCAAGCTCCCAGACTCGGCCGGCCGGCCAGGATGCTGCCGGTGTTCATCTGGCAGATCCCACCCACATGGTTCAGGGCATCGGACGTACACGAGCGGATCACGCACAGGTCGTCCGCACATTCACCCACGTGCGAGTACCAGTCCGACACCGGCAGTCCGCTCTCGCCGTACTGCTTCCATTGGCGTTTGCTGGCCAGCAGCGGATTCTCGGTAACCCCCATCGGGGTGATCACGCGCTTGATCGACGGAGGCAGCGGCTTGCCCGCCATTTCGTTGACCAGCGGCTTCGGATCGAACGTGTCGATATGGCTGGGGGCACCATCCATGAACAGGAAGATGACATTGCGCGCCTTGCCGAAGAAATGCGGACGGCGCGCCAGGATCCCTGCGGCGACAGCGCGCGGTTGCTCCTCGGCCATCAGTCCCGCCAGCGCGATGGCACCGAAGCCACCACCCGCCCGCAGCAGGAAGTCGCGGCGCGAGGGAACGATCTCACGATGGGGTTGAATCAAGTCTCGCATGGCAGCAACCGGTCAGGGGTGGGAATTGATCAGATCCACGTGGTAAGCAAGGGCGGTCATGATAGTGAAACGCCGAGTCCCATGAGAACATCGATCACAGGGGGAAGCGGTTCCTGCCACAGCCAATCGGGGCGAAGTTGAAACTGCGGAATGATCGACGAGGCGACAGCGCCGTCACCCGCTGGCACGATCCTGTGAAACTTCTTTCGCTTCAGCGCGTACGCTTCAAGCGTCTCTGAGAGCGGATCAACAATCCAGTATTCGCGGACTCCCGCGGACTCGTAGGCCAGGTACTTTTCCCGCCAATCCCGCGCGACACTGTCCGGTGAGACGACTTCAACGGCGAGATCGGGCGGGCCGTCCAGGTATGTCGGCTTCAACAACGACCGCCGCGCGGCCGCAACGAACAAGACGTCCGGCACCCGCCGCGATTTCTCGCCCGTTCGCAATCGAACCATGAATTCCGGGCCGAGCACTTCTCCGAGTCGTTGCTGCTGCACGATGATCAACATCAGACCCTGAATCCAACCGGTCAACTGAACATGCCTTCGACTGGCCGGTGCCATGACGATCACCCTTCCCTCGACCCATTCCACACGTTCGCCGCTTGTCAGAGCCCAGTTTTCGAAGTCATCTTCGGGCATCGTCGCGGGGGAAACGACGGTCCCCGCTCCATCGAGTGAAGATTCGGCCAACGCTGTCATACCGCCGGAGGACATCGCTCGGTCATCCTATTCGACAAACAGAAATTCATTCGCGTTCAGCAAGGCGTGGCAGAGGTCGACGAACGCCTCTTCGGCATCCGAGTCCTTGATCTTGTTCGCCTCCTCACCGGTTCGACGCGGATCGGAACCGGCAATCACCCGCTGCTGCTCGGCGATGAATTTCCGGGCCGCTTCGGTTTCACGCGAGGTCGGTTGCCGGCCGAAGGCGATGCTCCACGCCTGATGGACGCGCGCCTCGGGATCGGCCGAATCCGACTCGGTCTTCGCTCGCGCAGCCAACTGTTTGGCGGCGTTCAGAATCAGCTCGCTGTTGAGCATCATCAGGGCCTGCGGGGCGATCGTGGTCTTCGTCCGGCAGCCGCAGGTTTCGTGCATGTCCGGAAAATCAAACGCCGCCATCAACGGATAGGGGAGATTGCGCTTGGCATAAACGTAGACGGACCGGCGCGTCCGATCGGGCGGATCGCTCACTTTCCAGTTCGCCGCGCCGCCGAAGTTGGGAGGCAACTCGGGCCGCACGCCGGGGCCGAACATCGTGTCGTTGAGCGTCCCCGCCGACGTCAGCCACGCATCGCGGATGCGCTCGGACGACAGCCGCTGGCGCGGGAAGCTGGCCAGCGACAATTCGGTGGCGCGGTGTTCTGGAGCGCTGTGTGTCGCAGCGGTGGACTCGATACCCGATTCGTCAGTTCTCACGTCGCCGCGCTGCCGGTACGCGGCCGACAGGACGAGCAACCGGTGCAGCCGCTTCGTGTCGCAGCCGCTGGCGATGAATTCCGACGTGAGCCAATCCAACAGTTGCGCATGGGCCGGCGCGGGAGTCAGCACTCCGAAGTCGTTGGCGTTGTCGACCAGCCCCCGACCGAAGTGTCCCTGCCAGATCCGATTGACCCACACGCGATGAGTCAGCGGATGGTCCGGTGAGGTCAACCAGCGGGCCAGTTCCGACCGGCGTCCCGACGATCGATCGTTCGGCGGAACGAACGACGGGGGATCTTGTGTCGCGCCGCGCCGCAGGATGACGGGATAGTGCGGCGCCAGTTCTTCGAGCGGCTTGTCATAGCTGCCCGAATCGAGAAGGTGCGTCTTCGGCGGAACGGTCGACAGTTCCGCGACCGCCATCACGCTCGCTTCGCGCGGCGGCTTGGGGTGAAGTTTCTTCGCCTCGGCCAACTGCTTCGACAACTCGTCCCGGCGCGATTTGGCCTCGTCCGACAGGTGCTTCGGCAGATCGTCGTTCTTGTATTCCATCTGCCGTTCAGACCAGAACGCCAGTTGACGCTGCATGGCGGTCCGTTCTTCGGGAAGGCAATCGATGGCGGCGAGCACATCCTGCGGAAACTTCATCCGCTTGTCCCCGGCCATCTTGATCCGCGCTTCGCGTTCGATGTCGTGCAGTTCGTGTCGGATCGCCGCTGTCTGTTCGAGCCATTCCCGTTGCTGACGGTGGTACTCGGCCAACTGGCCGTGTGAACCGACCGGCAACTTGTCCTCAAGCACGATCCCCGAGAAGAACGCCTGCAACTGGTAGAAGTCGGTCTGCAACAGCGGATCGAACTTGTGATCGTGGCACTGCGCGCATCCGATCGACAGTCCCAGGACCGCGGCACCGAGGTTACCTGTCAGATCATTCAACGCCAGTTGTCGCGCGAGGTGGATGTTCGAGGCATTGCTTTCATCGGCCCACATCCGGCAGTAGCCGGTCGCCGCGAGGGCCTCGACGTCA
>JAYTIB010000034.1:0-2566 GCA_043732205.1 Schlesneria sp.
CGTGATGCCAGTTTGTTGGCGGGCTCATTCGACAAGACTCGCCGATACGTCGCCATCGCCGTTTCCGATTCACCGCGCTGCGACTGGATGGCGGCCACGTTCAGCAGGGATTGCGTTTCGGAGTTCACCCGGCGGAACACGGTCAGGCTTTCCTCATCACGTCCTTGATGGGCGATGGCCATCGCCAGATTGTTCACGGCGCGCGGATCGCCGGGTCTCAACACGACCGATTCCTTGAGCAGCGTCTCAGCACCCGCATAGTCCCGTTGCAAGTAGGCCGAGTATCCCATGTCCGCCAGCAGCGCGGGGTTTTTCGCATCGAGACTGCGGGCATGTTCGAAGTATTTCCCCGCCGTGGCGTAGTCCCGCAGTTGAACGCAGACGACTCCCATGCGATGCGCGTACTCCGGTGTTTTCGGAGATTGCCGCTGCAGCGCCGCGTACAGTTCGCGGGCCTTCGCGTGCTGTCCCCGCTGTTCCGCCTGACGCGCGGTCTGGTACTGCGACTCGGCCCGGTGCCGCGCAATGGACGGCAGCACACCGAACTTCGGCGACAGGCTGGCACATCCGGTGCTGAACACCGGCACGCAGGCGAACAACAAACCGATCTTCATCGCGCGAATGAATCGCATGAAATCCCCCTCCGGACAGTGCCCGCTTCCGGACCGCCCGACCTCATCGTCTTCTATATCGTCTTCTATCACCCCGCGCGACACAGAACGAACAGTCCGGCAGGCAATCGTGCTGCGGCCGATCACCCGCCACACGACCCCGTTTCCATGCCCGACTCATCTCGTTTTCGTGAGCGGTGGTTCCCCAACGAACTGGTTGAACGCGTCCCGTTTGCCGCGATGCCGGTGGACATGGCGGAACTGGTCGCATCACTTGTATCGGTTGTGCCGAGATTACGGTTTCAGTCAAACTTGCCCGCGACGGGTGTCAAGTCCGTTTTTTGATGGGCGGAAGGTTCAATGTCCCCCCGTTTGAAAACAACGATCAGGATCGCAATCACAGGGACAGCCGGAACATTGGGTGACATGTCTGAGAAATCGGTGGCATCGTGAACCGGCGAGTCCCGAACGGTTTCACCAGGTTTTTGAGGCACACCAGCCCGGATTATTCACCACGAAAAACACGAAAGACGCGAAAGTGAAGAAGAGTCGAGAGTTCTGATCCCAAGTGGCCGTCAAGGAACGACGCGCGATGTCTTGCGATGCTCTGACCGCAACTCTCTTCATTTTCGTGCCTTTCGAGTATTTCGTGGTTCCTCATGAATAATCCGGGCCAGAGGATCTCGCGGCCAAATCCGCCGATTTGTTTCCGATCCCAACGGGTTCAGTCAGGGAAACCTGTTGGCCCACGGGTCCATTCGGTGGGATTTCTGTCCGCCGACGTTCACGACGACCGACGAGACTTTGAAGACGGCAGCCGACCAATGTGTGGGGGCACGGAGTTGCGCGCCAGTTCTCATTTCGTCCGTCGGGTTCTTGAAAGGATCAAGCAATGGTGCGGCACGCTTTGCAAACCGCCCGGTGTTCGCATCAGCAGCCGCTTGACCCTCCAATCTCGGAGCCGTAGCATGTTGGACCGGCATTGCCCATCTGCTGCGTCGCAATCATTCATTTTCGATTTTGCTGTGATTTCACAGGTTTTTCCCCAAACGTTCTTTGTTCGTCGCGGGTGATTTCGTAGCCATTCCGCTGAAGAAGTGAGACTGTCAATGAGTACTCAGAACGTCGCTCCGCCACCAGTCCTTCCATCAAACGGAGCAATGCCGATTCCGAACGGCGTGGCCCCGGCCCCCGTCGCGGTGGCCGTGGCGGTTCCACAGCCGATCGTGCAACAACCAGTTGCTCAGCAGCTGGCTCCGGCCTATGCGGTTCCCGTGGCGGCACAGGTTGTTCAGCCGGCGACGGCCCAACCGGTCGTCGCTGCCGCAGTCACGGCTGTGCCAGTTGCGCACGCGCCCCCGGTTCAACAGCCGGTGACAGTCGCACCGCAGGTTGTCGCCGCGGCGGCTCCAGTGGCTCAGGTTTCGAGACCGGCGGCACCGGCACCCACTGCACCTGTTCCAGTTCAACCTGCTGCGGCCCCCATCGCTGCCGCAGCCGTTGCGGCACCACCTTCAGTGGCTATGCCAGCGGTTGCGGCTCCGGCAACTGCCCCCCAGCCTGCGGTGCCCGCCGCCCAAAAGCCGGCTCCTGTCAAACCCAAGCCTGTTGTCGTGACGCTGGCACCCCGTCTCGGACAGCAGAAGACCGACTGGAAGGCCCTCACGACAGTCCTGTTCGTCAGCGCCGGTCTGCACGTCCTGGCGTTACTGGCGTGTACGTTGATCGTCTTCAACAACCCGCAGTTGCTGGAACAGATCTTCACGGAAGTGACCGACAACAAGGAAATCACCGACGAGCCGATCGTTGACACATCGATGGACCAGCCGAGCGAAATCAAGGAATCCAGTGCGGACGAAGCCGCCAGTGCGAGTGTTTCCGAAATGGTCTTCGAAAAGGGGCCGGCCGATCTGAATATCAACGACCTGGCAGTGGCGCAGGTGAAGGTGGAAGGG
>JAYTIB010000035.1:0-6796 GCA_043732205.1 Schlesneria sp.
TTCTTCGTCAGTGATCTGCCGAATGACGCGGTGCTTGATGAGATCGCGCGCATCCGGCCGGCCGAATGTCTGATCCCCGAGCAAGCCAATCCGACGGGCATCATCGAGTCGCTGACACGGTTGAGCGGCCTGTTTCTCAGCGAGCGACCGGCGTGGTCGTTCTCGGCCGATCAATGCCTGCGGTTGTTGCTGGAACAGTTTCAGACGCGCACGTTGGCTGGCTTCGACATCGACGAGAACACGCCGGGCGTCACTGCCGCCGGAGCACTGCTCGACTATCTGCGCGAGACGCAGAAAAGCAGCCTCGGCCACATCACCCGTTTGGAACCGTACCGCCGCGGGACCAGCCTGCTGATCGACGAGGCGACGCGCCGCAGCCTCGAATTGACGCAGACGCTGCGCAACGGCGACCGCGCCGGCAGCCTGCTCGCCGTGATCGATGAAACCGTCACACCGATGGGCGCGCGGCTGCTGGGGGAATGGCTCTCGAACCCGTTGACCGATCCCGCGCGGATCAACCTGCGGCTTGATGCCGTCGAGGAACTGACCACCGACGCGATGTTCTGCCGCGACCTGCGCGAGCAACTTCAGAACGCCTACGACCTGCAACGGCTGACCGCGCGCGTGGCGACCGGCCGCTGCTCGCCGCGCGACTTGTCCTGCCTCGCGCGCACGCTGGCGTTGCTCCCCAAACTGAAGGCCAAGCTCTCGGGTCGGACCGCGGCGAGACTCTGCGAACTCGAAGCGAAACTCGACCTCTGCCCCGAGATCCGGACCGACATCGAAGCCTCTCTCGTCGACGAGCCTCCGTTGCTGACGACCGACGGCGGCCTGATTCGCGACGGCTATCACACGCAACTCGACGAATGGCGCGACCTGGCCCGCGGCGGCAAGGACTGGATCGTCCGATACCAAGCGAGTGAGATCGCACGGACCGGCATCCCCAATTTGAAAGTCGGCTTCAACAGGGTCTTCGGCTATTACCTCGAATGCACCGCGGCCCAAGCCGAAAAGGTGCCGCCCGAATACATCCGCAAGCAGACCCTGAAAAACTACGAACGCTTCATCACACCGGACTTGAAGGAGTACGAAGACAAGGTCCTGCGCGCCGAAGGTCAGGCCGTGCAACTGGAGCAGGAACTGTTCACCGCCCTGCGCGAACGGGTCGCCGCGCAGTCACCCAGACTCCGCGAAAACGCCGAAGTCCTCGCCGAGATCGATGTCCTCTCGGCCCTCGCCACACTCGCCGTCAGCGCCGGCTACTGCCGCCCCGAGATCACTTCCGACCCGTTGCTGGACATCCGCGAAGGCCGGCACCCGGTGCTGGATCGCCTGAAGCCGACGGGCGAGTTTGTCCCGAACGACGTGCTGATTGGCAGTGACTTACAAGTAGCGGCCACCTTGCGAGCGTCTTCTCCTGTCCCCTCTCCCCCGTCTTCGGGGGAGAGGGCTAGGGTGAGGGGGCCGAATGCGGAGAACGGCCCCGATCTCCAAGCCGCTTACTCGAATGCTGATTCGTCAGAAACGAGCGTTCACAATATCGAAAGCCCCCCTCACCCTAACCCTCTCCCCCTCAAGGCAGGGGGAGAGGGGACAGGAATGGAACCCTCCTCCCGCGTCCAACTCATCACCGGCCCCAACATGGCCGGCAAGAGCACCTACATTCGACAGGCCGCGCTGCTGACGATCATGGCTCAGATGGGCTCGTTCGTCCCCGCCAAGTCTGCCCGGATCGGCATCGCCGACCGGATCTTTGCGCGGGTCGGCGCGAGCGATGAACTCGGCAAGGGACAGAGCACCTTCATGGTCGAAATGACCGAGACCGCCCGCATCCTGAACGCGGCCACCAAGCAGAGCCTCGTCATCCTCGACGAGATCGGACGCGGGACGAGCACCTACGACGGCATCTCGCTGGCGTGGTCGATCACCGAATACCTGCACGACGTGATCGCCTGCCGCACGCTGTTCGCCACGCACTACCACGAACTGACGCAACTCGCCGAGACCCTCAAGCAGTGCGTCAACTGGAACGTGGCGGTGAAGGAAGAGGCCGACGATGTGATCTTCCTGCACAAGATCATCCCCGGCGCGGCCGACAAGAGTTACGGCATCCACGTCGCGCAACTGGCCGGAGTCCCCCGCACGGTCCTCGACCGCGCGAAGGTGATCCTGCAAACGCTGGAGACCGACCACATCGACGACGCCGGCAAAACCAAAGTCCCCGAACGCCGCACCCAAAAGAAACGCGAACAGCAACTCTCCCTCTTCGAACCCACCGAACACCCGATCTTGGGCGAGCTTCGCCAGCTCAACGTCGACGAAATGACCCCGATCGCAGCCCTGCAGGAACTGCACCGGCTTCGCGAGCAACTGAAGTAAGGACCGGCTCTGAAATAACTGTCGCCATTGTCGTCTTTCGCTCCGCGAAAGAACGTCCTTTCGCGGAGCGAAAGACGACAGTTGTTGACGCGCCGATCCCAAGGACCGGCGCATCAATAACCGCCGTAGCTTGGACGCCTCGTCCGTGCGGCCCGTTCAGAAAGTTTTGTGGCAATCCGTCGCATCCGCCGACTGCCCGCTGATCCTTCGCGAACTCCCCGATCCAGTGGTGGCAGCAGAGTCCGGCTGGTATTCTCCGACCGCTCGACAACCACCCGCCTTGCCAACCACGAAACCATGACCGAAACACTCGAAGTCCAGCCCGTTCAGCGTCCGATTGTCGGCTCCATCCGGCCGCCGGGATCGAAGAGTCTGACCAACCGCGCCCTGGTGGTCGCCGCCTTGGCCGAGGGTGTCACGTCGTTGACCGGCGTGCTCGACAGCCGCGACACCGAGGTGATGATCGACAGCCTGCGGCGGCTCGGCATCCTCGTCGAACAGTCGCGGCCAGACTGCACGGCGCGGGTGACCGGATGCTCGGGTCGCGTCCCTGCGACGTCGGCGGATCTGTGGCTCGAAAACAGCGGGACCAGCATCCGCTTTCTGACGGCAGTCTGCGCCCTGGGCCGCGGACGATACCGGCTCGACGGCAACACCCGCATGCGCGAGCGGCCGATCCGGGATCTGTTGGACTCGCTCCGGCAATTTGGAATCTCGGTCAGTGCCGAACTGGGGACCGATTGTCCGCCGGTGATCGTCCACGGCGACGGCCTGCCGGGTGGAGCGACCACCGTGAACGCGGATGTGTCGAGCCAGTTTCTGAGTGCGATGCTGATGGCCGCGCCGTGTTCGGCCGGACCCGTGGAAATCCGGCTGTCCGGGCCGCTGGTCTCGGAGCCGTATGTCGACATGACACTGGATGTGATGTCGCAATTCGGCGTCAGCGTCGACCGGTCGACTCCGGGAACGTTTCGCATCGCACCGCAGTCGTATCGCGCCCGCGACTACGACATCGAGCCGGATGCGTCGGCGGCGAGTTACTTCTTCGCGGCGGCGGCCATCACGGGTGGCGAAGTGACGGTCGAGGGACTGACGGCGTCGGCCTTGCAGGGCGATGTCCACTTCGTGGATGCCCTGGAACGGATGGGATGCCACGTGACGTGGGGAGACCGCGCGATCACCGTCCGCGGCGGCCAGACACTGTCCGGAATCGACATCGACATGAATGCGATCAGCGACACCGCGCAGACCCTGGCGTGCGTGGCTCCGTTCGCGGAGGGACCGACCCGCATCCGGAATGTCGCCCACATGCGGCACAAGGAAACCGACCGCGTCAGCGCGGTGGTGACGGAGTTGTCGCGACTCGGTCTGCGGGTGGACGAACATCCGGACGGAATGACGATCCACCCCGGCCCGCTGCACGCCGGCACGGTGGCCACCTACGACGACCACCGGATGGCGATGAGTTTCGCGCTGCTCGGCCTACGTGTTCCCGGCATCGTCATCGCGGACCCCGGTTGCACGGCAAAGACATATCCGGAGTTCTTTCGAGACCTGGACCGGCTGTGCGCAGAGGCCAGGTCGTGAAGCGCGTTCCGCTCGACGTCATGTTCACGCATCAATCCGCAGCCCGCCGACCCAAATGAAACCGCTTTCAATTCTGGGGTGCCATGCCCGTCCAGCGCGTGAATTTCCCGCCTCGGGAACACTCTCGCCCGCCACCAGTCGCTCGGCCTGAGCCAGCGTCAGTTGAGTCCTCTCGTTGTGCGTTGTGCGTCGTGTGATGCGCTTCGAGCAGCAACGCCCGCCGCCCCATCGACCGAATCCACTCGTCGGACAAATGGGCCGCATCCAGAAACCCGCGCGCCCGCTCAATCCGCGTCAGCCCGGCGGTCATTGAGTTCGTGATGGTGAAGTGAGGAGCGCCCATCATTGTTGTCGTCCCAGTTCGTTCAGAGGCGTCGCCTCGACCTTTTCACGAGCCGCTTGCTCCGCCGCCAGCTCTTTCGCCAGTCGTTCCACGTCCGACGGGGTGAGTACCCACCACATCCATACTGCGGTGACGGCGAATGCTCCGACAAGCGGCATCAAACGAAACCAGCACTGGACATCATTCATCCAAAAAATGCCAACCCTTTCGAACGCGAGGACGGTCAGATGGACGTTGACCATCCCGATCAAATTTGCCGCGACGACCATTTGCGGAGCCACCCACCACAGCACCCGTGGGCGTCGCCGAGAAACCCACATGCCCATCGCCATCGACACAAGATTGAATACCGAGAACAGCACAAAGGTCACGGCCCAATAGTTCTGCGAACGGTCGAACCCGGTCCAGACGCCAGCATTCGGCGGTGGATCGAAGTAGTTGTGGCACCAATGCATCCACGGGCTCGTTACGACTGTGATCCATCCGAACAGCGCCAGTCGCCACGATGCGGGAATCAACTCGTCATCCGCTGGCAGTCGGCGAGTCCACGCAGCCACAACGATGCGACCGAGTGTCCGAATTGTCCGTCCGACACTGCGCATTGCGGCCGGGATCAAGGCAACGGCATGTTGTGCGATGTGACGTGACGAAGACTGCTGGGAGATCGTATCGGCGGGAGTGTCGGGGCGGCTCATCGCGATCCGTCCTCCGGGAAACGAATTGGGGTCGGGCGTTTAAATTTCAAAATTGGTCGTGGATGCGGTGTGATGATTGGAAGTCGCTCGGAGCGGCCATTTTTGAATTTTGAACGCCCGACCCCAGAACACAGCGACCCCGTCGAGGAATGCTCATCGCAGGCCGCCCACAAACCGGGTTCGGGCGTCGGGGGCCTTGGTCAGGAGCGGTTGCAATTCACCCGACGCGATTGCGGCTTCCAGGGCCGACTGAAGTGTCGGACCGCTGGCGACAATCCGCGATTGCTCGTGGTTCCACGCGATCCATTGACCGGCGTACTGGCGGGGGACTCGGGGCGGTTGTGTCACGAATGGTTGGTCCAACACTTGCTTCTCTGCTCTGGTTTCGACTCTCGCTCCAAAGTTCTGCGGCATCCTGAAGACATCCTCACTCAAAGGTCAACTCGTCATCCGCCAGATCGGCCTGCGCAAGATGGCGAACCGCATGAACAATGACCTCATCGCCGCGAATCTCAAACAGGGCGCGGTGAGTTTTCGTTCGCCCGAGGCCGAACAGCAGTTGCCGGATGACGACGGGAAACGAGGCGGACTCGGTTGCCACGGGTAGTCGCTCGGGATCGTTGGCCAGCGTCCGCAACGCGGCGTTGAATCCGTCGAGCCAACGAACGGCTTGTTCGGTGGACCGGTTGTCCGACCACCACAAGGCCGCATCCAGTAGTTGGCGTCTCGCCCGCGGAACGATGCTGACCCGGTAAATCACTGGCGCAGTTCCAAGTCGCGGCGAAGCGATTCAAATGTCTGCTGTAACGGCTCGGCCAGCCCGGCGGCGTGGTCGGCCATCCCCTGGCGAACGTCGTCGATGGCTTCCGACTCCTCAATCTCTTCACGCCATTTCCGTAGGCACTCTTCGAGCGACAAGGACGAGGATTCTTGATCCAGCCGTTGCCGGGCAAATTGCGCGAAGTTCTCAATCTCTTGCTGAGTCATGGACATGCTGGGGGACTCCTCATGGAACGGGTGCCTCACAGTCTGGTAACCGTTTCGTGCAGGTTCAAGATCGTTCTGGCGATGCTGGTCCAGGCGGCGAGTTCGGGTTTGTCGATCGACTCGGGGGCCGGGGCGAGTCCCGTGCGCGGCAGTTGTTCGGCGGCGGCGGCGTTGGCTTTGAATTCTTCGCGGTGCTTGGCGAGCAGCTTGTGCAGGATCGACAGTTCTTCGGGTTTCGGGGCGCGGGAGACGGCGCGGCGGAAGGCCCAGGACAGGCGGGCCTCGTCGGTCGCTCCGCCCTCCTTCGCGATCCGGGCCGCGAAGACGCGCGCGGCTTCGACGTAGGTCGGGTCGTTCAGCAGGGCCAGCGCCTGTTGAGGCGTGTTGGAGCGTGGGCGGTCGGCCGTGCATTCCTCACGGCTGGGGGCGTCGAACGTCGCCAATGACGGATGCAGAAACGAGCGTTGCCACCACGTGTAGAGCCCGCGACGGTATTGCCGTTCTCCCTTGTCGGGTTCCCAAGTACGGCGCGGGAAGTTGAGGAACTCCCAATAGCCCTCGGGCTGATACGGCTTGTCGCTTTCGCCACCGATGCGCGGTGACAGCAGCCCGCTGATCGCCAGCGCGTTGTCGCGGATCAATTCGGCATCCAGCCGGACGCGGTTCTGCGCCGACAGCAGGCGGTTGAACGGATCGACCGCGCGCGCCTCTTTCGATTGCACCGAGTTCTGGCGGTAGCTGCCCGACGTCACCATCAGCTTGATCAGGTGCTTCACGTTCCAACCGCTGTCGCGAAACTCGACGG
>JAYTIB010000036.1:0-2557 GCA_043732205.1 Schlesneria sp.
GATGCTGGAAAACCGCTTCAACCAACTCTCCGCACAACTCCAGGATCTGGTCGAAGCGAAGAACACTCTGGAAGACATCATCCGGAAGATCAACACCGAGAGCCGCCGGTTGTTCGCCGAAACGTTTGAAACGATCCGCACCAACTTTCAAGAACTGTTCCGGCAGGTGTTCGGTGGTGGTGAAGGGGACATCGTCCTCGAAGATCCCAACGATGTGCTCGACTGCGGCATCGACATCGCCGCCCGTCCGCCCGGCAAGGAACTGCGCAGCATCTCGCTGCTGAGCGGTGGTGAAAAGACAATGACCGCGATCGCGCTGATCATGGCCATCTTCAAAAGCAAACCGAGTCCGTTCTGCATCCTGGACGAAGTCGACGCGGCCCTCGATGAGGCCAACGTCGAACGGTTCACCGCGGTCGTCAAGGCGTTCCAGCAGTCGACGCAGTTCATCATGATCACGCACCACAAGCGGTCGATGACGGTGGCCGACGTGCTGTACGGCGTGACGATGGAAGAGTCCGGCATCTCGAAGCGGATGAGCGTCCGGTTCGAAGACGTCGGCGACGATGGCAACTTCCGCCCAGCAAGCCAGTCCTCGGCGGCGTGATGCGAGCGTGGGACCAGTTTCCAACCTGTCCGAGGTCTCCGCCATTCGAGTTCATTTTGGGAAGGCGAGGCGGCATTGCCCAACGGGAATCTTGCGCCAAATCATGTCACGGTGAACCGATTGGCTTGTCGCAACTACACCGATACAGAAATGAAGAACACAGTGCAGGGCAATATCCTTTGCCCACAACGTCTGCTGCCTGATTTCCGTGATGCATGAATTCGGGATCGAACCGAAGTTGCTGCCGTCCGATCCGGAGCGATTGAACTGGTGTGTCACTGGGCGATAGGATCTTCGCGCGTTCCCAATTCTCGCGACAATAATCACGTTGGGCCAAGTCGCTGCATGTCACCTCGCGATTCAGTACGGACCGTCTTTTCAAACGGGACCGCTCCTTGCGGCAATCGCACTGGCCAGAGAAAACCCGTGCCGTCAACGAACATGACGATTTCTGCATTGCAAGCAGGAAGGTCAAGTGGATGGCGAGGAACAAACTCCGCCGGACCAATACCGGCCAAGTCGAAGACTTCGCCGCTGGCTCGCAACTCAAGCCGGACTTCTGCGGAAAAGTGTCTTTGATCGGTAGGTTGCACTTCCATGACGGCTCTCCAAACCAGCTCCCGCGACAGGGCGGAAATGTACGCAAAATCGAGCAAGCTGACAATCGAAAAAGAACTTGGGGGAGGCTACGACGGCGTTGTCCTCGCAACGAACAAAGGGACGGCCATCAAGGCATTCCGCTTTACTGAATTGTACCGGCAAGAACTGACTGTTTACCAATATCTGGCGAAGTGGAGGATCACCGAAGTCAACGGGTTCCACATTCCGAGGCTCGTTGGCTTCGACAACAATCGTGCAATCATTGAAATGACGGTTGTCTCCCCTCCGTTCGTGGTGGATTTCGTTGGCGCGAGAATAGAGATGCCGATCCATTATGACGACGAATGGTACGAGCAAAAAAACGAAGAATTTGAAGACGACTGGCCTACCGTCAGGTGTGTGATCTGGGGCCTGCAAGAGCATGGGATTTACTTGTCTGATGTTCATCCCGGAAACATTCGGTGCCGTTGAGGGTGTCTTGCCCAATGGGAACTGCGGCTTCCCAACGGGAAGCCGCAGTTCCCGTTAGGTAAAGCCGCCTCGTCCACCCAGATTTGGTCGTTTTCAACAGGAATGACAGTGAGGCACTGTCCATCAAACAACCTCGTTGCCACGTGCAAGGCCGCACTCCCAGTTTGTCCCCGTTCGGGCCAACTTCCGTCCCAAGCGACATCGATCCCTCTCTGTTACAATTCCCCGCCGCAATGGAGACCCGAATGGCTTGAACGGAGTGCCGCCCGCCGTGTCGATCGATGATGACTGGACTGAACCGGCCGATGATCTGACCCCGCCGCAGCGGGCCGCGGTCGAACATTTTGAAGGGCCGCTGCTCGTGCTGGCCGGGCCGGGATCGGGCAAGACCCGCGTGATCACCCGCCGCATCGCGCGGCTGATCGAGCGGGGCGTGAAGCCGTGGGAAATCCTGGCGATCACGTTCACCAACAAGGCGGCGCGCGAGATGGCCGAACGGGTCCAAACGCTGCTGCCCGGCACGCGGATCTGGGTCAGCACGTTTCACCGCTTCTGCGCCAGGATGCTGCGCGAACATGGCCGGGCCGTCGGATTGCAGGCCAACTTTTCGATCTACGACACCGGCGACCAACAGCAACTGATCAAGCAGGTGCTGCACGATCTCGACTTCGACGCCACGCACTTTCCACCGGCGAAACTCGGCCAGCGCATCAGTCAGGCGAAGAACGAACTGCTCACGCCGGAACAGTACGTGTCGAAGTACGGCGAGGGGATCGGCACGCATCTGGAGGCGGTCGTCGCCAAGGTCTATCCCGCGTATCAGAAGCGATTGCTGGAGGCGAATGCCGTCGACTTCGATGATCTGCTGATGCACGTCGC
>JAYTIB010000037.1:0-2551 GCA_043732205.1 Schlesneria sp.
CGATCACCATGCCTCAAATCGTGGCTGTGCGGCATGAAAAAGACTGCCGACCCCCTCGCGCCAGCCCATCGAAGCGCCCGATGTCACGGAATGAGGAATGAGATGCCAATGGAGGGGCCATCGAGATCACCAGCACCACCGGGCCGTGGTGACACTGCGCCGCCATCCGCACATCTGGTCGGTGTGTGCGGTGCCGGGATGAAGGCGCTGGCCGAACTGCTCGACGGGCTCGGATGGCGGCTGTCCGGTTCCGACCTGCAACCCGCCGGTCCGTCGATCGAGTCGCTCAGCCTGCACGGGTTCAAGTTCTTTCTCGGACATGCGGCGGACAATGTCCCCGCAGACACCGCGTGCGTGGTGTACAGCCCCGCGATTCGTCCGGACAATCCCGAGCGGTTGGAGGCGGCGCGGCGGGGACTGCCCGAGTGGTCTTACAGTGCGATGATCGGCCGGTTGATGGAATCTCGCACGGGGCTGTGCATCGCGGGGACTCACGGCAAGAGCACGACCACCGCGATGGTCGGTTGGATTCTGAGCGTGGCCGGACGCGACCCGGCGGTGCTCGTCGGTGCGGAACTGTGCGACAGCGGACACAGCGGCCGGGCCGGTGCGAGTGAACTGCTGGTCGTCGAAAGCTGCGAATTCAACCGCAGTTTTCTCGACTTCCATCCGCAGCACGCCGCGATCCTGAATGTCGAACCCGATCACTTCGACTGTTATGCCGACCTGCAATCACTGGTGCAGGCATTCCGGGACTTCGCGTTGCGCGTCCCGGTTGACGGAGTGTTGCTGGTCAACGCCGACAGCCCCGCCGCGATGGAAGCGGTCTTCGATCTGCCGGCGCGAGTCGTCACGTTCGGAACGCAATCAGACTCGTCCTCCGACTGGCGGGCCGAACGGATCATCGACCAATCGGACGGTATCCGCTTCGAGGTCATTTGCCGCGGGCGACAATGGAGCCCGGTGCGACTGCGTCTGCACGGCGAGCACAACGTGCAGAACGCATTGGCCGCCGCGGCGCTCTGTGCGGAGATTGGCGTCGACCCGCACGACATCGTGGCGGCGCTCGGTTCGTTCGGCGGCATCAAGCGGCGCTTCGAAGTGGTCGGCGAATGGAACGGGATCACTCTGATTGACGACTACGCCCACCATCCCACGGCCGTGCGCGCGACCTTGCAGACGGCCCGCGCGGTCTATGGCTCGCGGCGAATCTGGTGTGCCTTCCAACCGCATCAGGTTTCGCGCACGGTGGCGTTGATGGACGACTTCGCCGCCAGCTTCGATGCGGCGGACGAAGTGCTGATTTTGCCGGCATTTGCCGCACGGGAACGGGTGACGGATGAGCCGTGCCAAGTCTCGCGCGAACTGGCCCGGCGGATCGCGGCGCGGGGCCGGGCGTCGCGCTTCGTGGAGTCCCTTGACCGGATCACCTCAACCGTAGACGATGCGGCCCGACCCGGCGATGTGTTGATCGCCATGGGTGCGGGAGACATCGACCGGATACATCATGAGTTCATTCGAAGAGTTTGCTGAGATTGTCAAGCGGGACGAACCGCTCGCCCCATACACGTGGCTGAAACTGGGCGGCCCGGCCCAGTATTTCATCGAGCCGCGCAACGAGGACGAGTTGCTGCGCGTCGTCCGCGTCTGTTGCGAGCAGGGGATTCCCGTGCGGGTTCTGGGCGGCGGATCGAACCTGATCGTGCGCGACGAGGGTGTCAGCGGGGCGGTGTTGCGATTGAGCCACTCCTGCTTTGCGGAGATTCGCATCGAAGGGAATCGCGTCATCGCGGGGGGCGGCGCCCTGTTGTCGCACGTCATCTCGGAGACGGTCCGCGCGGGGTTGGCCGGGTTTGAGAATCTGGCCGGTATTCCCGGCACCATCGGCGGTGCCCTGCATGGCAACGTCGGCGGACGACACGGCGAAATCTCACAGTATGTCCGCCGGGTCACGGTGCTGACTGCCGGCGGCGACAAGCTGGCGCGGTCCGAAGATGAACTGCTGTTCGACTACCGCCAGAGCAACCTGGATGAACTGGTGATTCTGGAGGCCGAGTTCGAGTTGCAGCCCGACTCGCCCGATGCGATCGCGGATCGACTGCGGAAGATCTGGATCACCAAGAAGGCGTCGCAGCCACTCAGTTCGCAAACCGCCGGTTGCGTCTTCAAGAACCCGCGCGGCCAGCGCGCCGGCCAGTTGATCGAGCAGTCGGGATTGAAGGGGACGCGGATCGGCGGCGCCGAGATCAACGACCGCCACGCCAACTTCATCGTGACCCACGAAGGGGCGTCGACCAGCGACGTCCTGCGGCTGATGGATCTGGTCCGATCCAAGGTCTCCGACCAGTTCGGAGTCCATCTGGAGCCGGAAGTCAAAATCTGGTAGGTTCGCGCCGACGGACGGGTTTCTTACCTCTCCGTGCCGATTCATCGACACAGTAACCCGAAGCGTAAGCGAGGGAATCAGGGAGTCGAGCGTGAATCCGTCCCTCGCTCACGCTTCGGGTTACTGGTGTTAGCGGCACTTAGGATCGGCGCATCAATTACTGTC
>JAYTIB010000038.1:0-2546 GCA_043732205.1 Schlesneria sp.
TGGCGGATTTTCTGATCTACCGGTTCGGCGGCCCGGAGACCTATGTTCAGGATCGCGGTCACCCGAAGCTGCGCATGCGCCACATGCCGTTCGCGGTCACTCCAACGGCCCGTGATCGTTGGGTCGCGCTGATGGACGCCGCGCTGGATGAAGTGAACTGGCCTCTGGAAGTGGTGGCGGTGGTGAGGCCGTTCCTGCACGAATCGGCGACGTTCCTGATCAACCGGACATGACCCGCCCCGACGACGCCGCGCCCATGATCAGCGGGATCGTGAATCGCGGCGCGACGAGGCTTGTGTCTTGGCGACCGGGCGGCGGGTGATCTCCTGCCAGTGCCGGATGTCGATTTCATAGGGGCCGTTGGGTCGGTCGAAGCCGCCGAATTCGGTCACGTACTTTTCCAACCGCGCCACCTTTTGGGCGGCCGTCAGTTCACCGGGATGATCGGTCCCCGGAGCGCGTCCCCAGATGATCGTCGAACCGCTTTTCGCATGCAGTTGCAGCAGGATGTCGCCCGCCTCAACGGAGGCATCGCGACTGCGCGGCAGTTCGATCGCATCCAATTCCAACTGACTCCATTTGGGAGCGAGCAGTTCCGCCACGCGTGCCGCGCCGATCAAACCGGGTTCGGTGATTCGACCCTTATCGCGGGCCATGTTCGCCGCCCCGGCCAGGCGAATCGTGGGAAATCGCGTGACATCCGACACGGCGAAATCCTCACTCGGCAGGATCGTGCCAGTGCCGTCGATCGGCATGCGGCCCCCCTTCACCTGGACCATCGCCACGGCCCGGCGAAACTCGACCTCGACGACCACGTCCGCAGGAAAGGACTGTTTGACCGAGACCACACGGGCCACCCACGGATGCTTCGCAAACGCGCCGGCCAACGTTTGGCACAGCTTGGGATCCAACAGCGACAGTTCGCGCGGCAAATGATTCTGACGACGGATCTGTTCCAGCAGGTCCGTGGGAACCGGACGTTCAGGCGCGGGAACCACCCGGATGTTCTTGGTTTCCAAACGATATTCGGGACGGGCGGCAAGATTGGGAAGCCGTTGAATCAAATACGGCACCAGCACCGACAGTCCCACCAGACACGCGAACTTGGCCAGACGAAGCGGGCGAAAGAAGCGGTCGGCGAGTGGATGGAGTCGCTTGTTCGATGGCGAAGTTGAAACGGGTTCTGGAGCGGAGAAAGCGGACAGGCCGAGATCCACGCCATCGGGTGCAAACGCCTCGTCCGCGCCGGGGTTGGTCGGTGGATGTTGAGCCATGAAGGATTGCTTGCCATCGCAACGGGTGGGAATGAATCCCGGCGCGGAAAGAATCGTCTTTCGCCGAGAACGGACCTCGCCCTGGGAGCGTGGTGACGGGACTCTTCATCGGCCCAACCGCTCCGGCAATTCATGCCGATTCACGGTGCGGTGCGATCATCCACCGATCGAGCGCCGAACTGTTGTTCTCGGCAAGATGTGCGGGTGCGGTGGCCGCTGGTTCAGGCACGATCGGATCGCACGCTCGCACAATTCGCCAAACTCGATCCCCATCCGCGCGGCCGCCTTCGGCACCAGGCTGTGGCTGGTGAAGCCGGGGATCGTATTCACCTCCAGCACCCACGGTGTCAGCACCTCGTCGACCCGCAGATCCACACGAGACATCCCGCGAATTCCCAGTGCCTTGCAGGCATTTTGCGCGGCATCGGCAATGGCGGTCAGAACATGCCTCGGCAGTTTCGATTCGAACAGATACCGGGTGGTGTCGTCTTCATACTTCGCCTGCCAGTCGAAGAACTCGCGGTCGGTCTCGATTTGAATCGGCGGCATCACCAGTTCGTCGAGCATCCCAACGGTCCATTCCGTTCCGAGGATCGCCCGTTCGATGACGGCGAAACTGTCAAACTGAAAACAGTTCTTCAATGCGGTCGGCACGTCCTCCGCCGCGTGGACAATGCTCACGCCAAGGCTCGAGCCCTGGCAGTCCGGCTTGACGACCAGCGGATAACCGATCTCGCGCGTGATCCGCTCGATCCGCGACAGATCATCGGTGTAGTGCAGCAACGAGTACTCGGGCGTGGGAACGCCGTGTTGCAGGAAGCGTTCCTTCGCGGCGGACTTGCTGAACGCCAACCGCGAGGCGTTCGCATCGCTGCCCGTGTAGGGAATCCCCGTGTCGTCCAGGATCTGCTGAACCTGGCCGTCCTCGCCGAACTGTCCATGCAGCGCGAGGAACGCCACGTCGAACTGACGCCAGTCGACCCCTGCCAGATCCACGACGCCCGGATCCAGGTGCAGCGCGAAATGGCCGCGTCCCGACAGCGCCTGTTGTACGGCGGCACCGCTCTGCAAACTGATCGCCCGTTCATCCGAATCGCCGCCGGCCAACACCGCGATGCGCCACAATTGTTTTGAGTCAGACATCGTCTCGCATTCCAACAGCCGGTAAAGAAAGTCGTGGCACAGGCGGCTCGCCTGTGATAACACCGGGAACCCTGAGCAGGCGAGCCGCCTGCTCTACGTAATTCAACAGGTCACCGCGCCGTCATTCAG
>JAYTIB010000039.1:0-6766 GCA_043732205.1 Schlesneria sp.
GCTTATGGAAGTCGCTCGGCGGAATCGGCTCGGATGTTTTGGTGAGGACGTGATTGTCCGAGTTGCGAAGCCACTCGCCGCATTGATTGTGGCCGCAGAGAAGCTCGTGAACGATGCGACAGATAGCACCGGCATCGACGAGTTCGCTGCGGCGGCCGGCTGGCTGGATCGCGAACTGCAAGACGCCGCGAAGCTCGCCGGTTCGCAAATGAGGCATCGCAACGGCCAGCGCAAACCAGTTCCCGATCCGTGGCAGTACGTCACACTGGATCAGATGGCCGCGAGGGGCAAGGAGCCCGTTCTGCCAAAAGGATCAAACTGGCCAGTAGGAAAGGGTTGGGAGTTTCGACCGGGAGAGGCCGCGTTCCAAGGGGAGCCGTTTGCGATCACCGGCAAGCCCGCGGTCATACTGCGACGGTTGGCCGAGAAGCCGGGAGAACCCGTGTTGAAGAGTATCTTGTGGGACATCATCGACCGGGATAGGAACGCGGAAGAGGGATGCGTCAGAGACAGCATTACCAAAGCCCGAGCGATTCTTAGGGATGTGTTCAAGCTGGGAAAAAACGTCGATCCGATTCCTAATCTTGCGAAGGGAGCGGATGCCGCATGGAAGCTGAACGAGAACGTCTTTCGCGTCGCCACGAAGAATCCACGATAGCCCGACGATGATCCGACGATGATGTGAATGATGGTCTGCCGTTGATGGTTCACAAACCACGCGGAGACCAAACCAATGTCAGTCGATCAAACCCCCGAGCAGTATCTCAAGCAACTGCCGAGTGCTGCCACGCTTCGCGACAAGCTCCGGCAGCATCGCGACGAAGGCAAGGTCTTGCGTCGTCTCTTGAAGCTCGCCAGCGAGCACGAGGCCACGTCTCAAGCAGATGCAACACGCCGGGAGGTCGCATCATGCAAGTGATGATCGACCCCGCCGAACTAGCGCCGATCATCGCGGCGACCGTCTCTGAAGTGATGGCACGCATCCGCGACGATGAGGCCGCACTCGGCGACCGGCTCGCATTCAGCGAACCAGTGGCCGCGCGAATGTTGGAACTTGAACCGCATCAACTGCGCGATGAGCGGCTACGGGGACGCATCGCAGCCAGCCAAATCGTCGGGCGACGCATCCGATACCTGCGTGAGGATCTGATCGGCTACCTGGCACGCCATCGCACCGAGGCACGGACCTGAAACGAGAACACCCGGCCGGGCTGAATCGGTCGGGCGTCTCGTGAACTCTTCATCCTCACACTCTTACTGCGAGGCTCCCGAATGATAACAGCGGCCGAACGACCACGACAGCGAAAACGCAAAGTCGATCACAACGCCGTCGAGATGAAGCCGCTCTGTGACATCCGGCCATCGCCGGAGAATGACACGCTCTATCGGCCAGTCGATCCCAACGATCCGTCAATCATCTCAATGGCGGAGTCCATGCGGACGGAAGGCGTCAAGGAACCGTTCGTCACGGATGTTGACGGATGGATCTTGTCGGGACATCGGCGCTTCGTGGCGGCGACGCTGGCGGGGCTGACGCACGTTCCCCGCCGGATCGATCCCACCCGCCGATCGGATGGCATCGACGCCTTCATTGTGGCGCTGACTGGATACAACAAAGACCAGCGGGTGAAGACACTCGACGAACAAATCAGGGAATCGATCGTCTGCGGAAACGCCGACGACGCCTATCAGGAATTGACCAATCACCGGCGTGAAACGTCCAAACCGACTCATGCTGGCGTTTGGCTGAATGACGTGTTGAGACGCTGTGAAATCTCACCCGCCAAGTATGCCTTGCGGGACGCGATCATCAGCGTGCTGAACGGACTGAAGGACTTCTGGCCCGTGAGTGACCGGCAGATTCACTACGGGCTGTTGAACGCCCCGCCACTCAGACATTCGTCCAAGCCAGCCAGTCGATACCAGAACAATCTGGAGAGTTATGGCGACTTGACGGACATGGTGACACGAATGCGACTGGACGGAACGATCCCTTTCCATGCCATCGGCGACGCCTCCCGACTGTCCACCAGTTGGGATGTTCACGCCGAACCGGGTGCGTTTGTTTCCAAGGAAATCGCCAACTTCCTCAAAGGCTACTTTAGGAACTTGCAGCAGTCGCAGCCGTGCCACATTGAGGTGCTTGGGGAAAAGAACACCGTCTACGGAATCCTGCGACCCGTCTGTGCGGAGTTCTGTTTGCCGTTGACCAGTGGCAAGGGCTACTGCTCCCTGCCGCCGCGCCACGCGATGGCACAACGTTTTCGGAAGTCCGGCAAGGACCGGCTGATTCTTCTGATGATGACCGACTTTGACGGCGACGGCGAATCCATCGCCGAGTCGTACGCGCGTTCCATGCGTGACGACTTTGGAATTGCGAACATCACACCGCTCAAGGTGGCGCTCAACGCCGATCAAGTGAAGTCCCGCGACCTGCCAGCGGTGATGACCGCGAAAGCCAGTTCAAAGCAAACCGCGAAGTTTGTCGCCAAGCACGGATCGAACGTCTGGGAGTTAGAGGCACTGAAACCGGAAGATCTGCAAGGCATCCTGCGAACTGCCATCGTGAGCGTGCTGGACATCGAAGCCTTCAACGCCGAACAGCGGGCCGAAGCTGACGACGCGGTGAAGTTGAAGGCCATCCGGGAGACTGTGCAAGAGTCTCTCAAGAGTCTGCGGTTTGATTCGGAGTTGGACGAATGAGCATCATCGACTCCCGAACCGAACGACGTGAAAAACTTGCATCATGGGAATCGACCAATGATGAAAAGGAACCTACTTTTGTCATCCGACCGGCGGGAGAACTGATCGGCGAGTATCCCGAAATGCGTCCGTCGATCATTGAGGGACTGCTCCGGCGCGGCGAGACCATGAACATCATCGCCCCGCCGAAGACCGGCAAAAGCTGGTTGTCGATGGGGCTGGGCTTGTCAGTTGTTAGCGGGCGAAAGTGGCTCGGTCGGTTCTGGACGACCTCCGGCAAGGTTCTGATCGTTGACAACGAATTGCATCCCGAGACATCCGCACACCGCCTGCCGCGCATCGCCGAAGCAATGGTAATCCAACGGGACGAGTACGCGGATCAGTTGTTCGTCGCGAATCTGCGGGGCCAGTTGATCGACCTGAATGCGCTTTCCCTGCAACTGGGCGGCTTGGAGCGGGGGAAATTCAGTCTGGTCATTTTGGACGCATGGTATCGGTTCCAACCGAGCGGCAGTGATGAGAACAGCAACAGCGATGTCTCCGCACTTTACAACCTACTCGATTCCGTGGCCGACAAGATTGGCAGCGCGTTCGTCTGCATCCATCACACCAGCAAGGGAAACCAGTCCAGCAAGGGAGTGACCGACGTTGGGAGCGGCGCGGGGGCACAGTCTCGCGCCCCAGATGCTCACCTGGCGATGAGGTTTCACGAAGAGGACAACGTGGTTGTGGTTGAGGCCGCAGTCCGTTCGTTCGCACCGATGGAACCGTTCTGCCTGCGGTGGCAGTTTCCAGTATGGGAACCGGCCGACGATCTTGATCCGAAAGATTTGAGGCAGGAGCGGCCACGGAAGGCGAAGGGACCGGCCAGCGAATCGGGTCAGTCCCCGGAAGACCTGCGCAAGCAACGCGACGCGGAATCACGCCAAAGGGTTCTGGACGCCTACAAGACATTCCCCCACGGCGACACGGTACGCGCCATTCGCAACGCGGCCGGAATGAGCGGGGCCGTGTTCGGGCCGATCAACTCCGCGCTGATCCGAGATGGTATCGTCCAAGCGTGTACGGTCACAAAAAACCGTTGCGAGTATGACGGGTTTCGGCTCGTCAGTTCGACGGTGGGACAGGTGGGACAACCGGGACAAAACGATGGTTGTCCCACCTGTCCCGGTGAAGGGGGGGAGGGTGGTGGGACAAGCGTCCCCCCTTTAGGGGACGCTGTCCGTCCCACCACCCTCCCACCACGGGACGCAACGGCTGTCGAGCCAGTCCCAACGTCTGACCTGTCCCACCTGTCCGACACAACATCGATCGACTTCGATCTTGTCAACGAACTCTTTCCAGCGGGGGCAGCATGACCCGCGGAAACGGTTCGCCACGTTCAACGCAGCCGACACGGAAGGCGCGAGCATGACCACGACATCAAACCACGACCGACGCGGCAGACGCGATTCCGCCACGTCGCGGCCGGTCGCTGGTTCCATCGGTCCATTCGTTCCACAATTGAGGGAACCGAGATCGTGAATCATTCTTCTGGCGGAGTGGGGCCACCCCGGACAGACGACATCGCAGGACGACGACATTGAAAAAATCATCTCCACGGAAAGAATCGCCGATAATTACAATTGACTTGACGAACGTCGAGACAAATGTAATAGTAGCTGCACGCCAGTTGAATCGACTGGTGAACGACTACTTCGGAGATTCAGCCGTGCAAAAAATCATTCCGTACTTTCGAGTCAGTACCGCAAAGCAAGGCCGGTCGGGTTTGGGACTGGAAGGGCAGGAAGCGGCGGTCGATGCGTTCGTGGCTCAGCGTGGCTGTGAAGTGCTGGCGACTTATCAAGAGGTCGAATCCGGCAAGCGGGCGGATCGTCCTCAACTGGCGAAGGCTCTGGCACACGCCAAGCGATCAAAGGCTACGCTGATCGTCGCGAAACTGGACCGGCTGGCCCGCAACGTGGCGTTCTTGTCCCGATTGATGGAATCGGGCGTGGACTTCATCGCCATCGACCTTGAACACGCGAACCGCCTCACGATTCACATTCTGTCGGCGGTGGCGGAAGGGGAAGCCAAAGCAATCAGCGACCGAACCAAGACCGCGCTCAAGGCTGCAAAAGCCCGTGGAATGAAACTCGGATCGGCTCGCCCCGGACACTGGGACGGGCGGGAGGATGCCCGTGCCCGTGGTGCGGCAAAAGGGCGTGAAGTCTCGGCGGAAGTTCGAACCAAGGCTGCGACGGAAGCCTATGCCGATCTGTTGCCGGAAATGCAGCGACTGCGGACTGAGGACAAGACATTCCAACAGATTGCAGACGCGCTGAACGATCAAGGTCACACCACCCGTCGCGGTAAGGCGTGGAACGCGGTTCAAGTGATGCGGGTTCTCGGACGGGCGAACTGATTGGACTCAGGGGGTCGACATGGACAAACGCGCATGGGTTCACCAACTCAAGGCACAAGTCGAGAAGCAAGGGGCGGACGCGGCATCGTGGTACGTGTCCTGGACCGACCCGGCTGGCAAGCAATGTCGGAAGAGTTGCGGTCCGGGCAAAGTCGGGAAGTCGGCAGCAAATCGGCTGGCAGACAAGACTCACAGCGAACTCGTGACCGGGACGTATCAAGCAAAGGAAAAGAGGCGATGGGAAGATTTCCGTCGTGACTATGAAACCAAGATTGCGGCGAGATTCGTTGAACCGTCCCGAATGGCGGTACGAATGGCACTCAACAGTTTTGAACGAGTTGCGAAACCGAAGGTACTCACAGCGATCACGGCGAGTGTGATTCAACAGTTCATTACCGACCGTCTGGAGGGCAAGAACAGCAAACACGGCAAGCCATCGGCGGCGACCGTCAACAAGGAGCTGAGGTACGTCAAACTCGTTCTCAAAGTCGCTCAAGAATGGGGACTCATTCAAGCCGTCCCGAAGATTCGATTCCTCAAGCTCTCACAGAAGATGCCGACATTCGTGTCGCCCGAGCACTTCGCAGCGATCTACGCGGCTTGTGAATCGGCGCGGCGACCCATCGACGTCCCGAACGTGTCGCCCACCGATTGGTGGCGCGGGCTATTGGTCACAGCATACATGAGCGGCTGGCGAATCGGACAACTCTTGTCGCTCAAGTGGCAGGACGTGGACCTAGACCGGGGGACGGCATTGACGCAGGCTGAGGCTACTGGCAACAAGGGCAGGCGGGATGAACGGATTCCCATCCACCCGCTCGTGGTCGAACACCTTCGCAAATTGACTGGCTCGTTCGGCGAACTGGTGTTTCCGTGGAGCAAGATTCGGGCAACACTTTGGACCGAGTTCAGGGAGATTCAAGCGGCGGCGAAGATTGCGGACAACAAGCCAATGCCGAAGGCCGGGAAAAATGGACGTTGGTATGGTTTCCACGATCTGCGGCGGGGATTCGCCACGATGAACGCGGGTTCGATGGACTTGTTCGAGTTGCAAGGTCTCATGCAGCACAAGTCACTTGAAACAACGCGACTGTATGTCAACATGGCGCAGCGGTACACGGAGACCGTCCAGCGGCTGTTTGTGCCACCGAACCTTCGCATCAACGGTGTAGGCTGAAATCGGGCCTGGAAATGAAACCGACATGAAACGGCTCATTTCCAGCCCGACTCCAAATGACGTAAGTCATTGCCGAAGGTGGGACTCGAACCCACACGAGGGGTGAACCTCACTGGATTTTGAGTCCAGCGCGTCTGCCAGTTCCGCCACTCCGGCTTGGCCAAGGGACGAGCATCATGGTTGCTGACCCCACCTGCGTCAAGCCTCTCCGAGTTCCTTCGACCGCACTGTCGCGGCTTGGACCGCGTTCATCAGAATTCCCCGCATTCCGCCCTGTTCCAACGCATGCAATCCGGCGATCGTGGTTCCGCCGGGACTGGTCACGGCGTCCTTCAGCGAGCCGGGGTGTTGGCCCGTGGTGAGCACCATTTGAGCGGCCCCGAGAACTGTTTGAGCGGCCAGACGAGTGGCCACGTCCCGAGGCAAACCCATCCGCACGCCGCCGTCGCTGAGTCCCTCGATGAACTGATAGACATACGCCG
>JAYTIB010000040.1:0-2544 GCA_043732205.1 Schlesneria sp.
CCATCCATGGCAGACTCCCTTCCTGGTTCACAAAACCCCCGAAGAGAATGTCCCACAAAACCTTAGATTTGATAAAGACCAACGGACAGTAGAACTACGCGGAGTTGTTGGTTCAAATCGAGCCGCGTCCGATCGGGTCGAAGGCGGCACTGGATCGAACCTACAAGCTCATTGACAAGCTGATGAGCAAGCCCGAGTTGAGTCGCGCCGAACGCGAAATGCTCGAACTCTTGTCGATGTTGGTCGAGCAGTACGAATCCCGCGAACATCCCACGCCGCAGGTTTCGGCGGCAGACATGCTGGAACATCTGATCGAATCCCGCGGCATCACCAACGCGACACTCGCGGCCGAGACCAACGTCCCGCGGTCGATCGTCACGGACATTTTGGCCGGCCGCCGCCGAATCAGCCTCGGCAATGTCCGCAAATTCGCCAACTACTTTCGCGTCGCCCCCAGCGTTTTCGTTTCGCACGAAACGGCGAATCCAATTGAAGGGAGTCAGGAATAAACTATGACAGGTTCACTCGATGCGCCGCCAATCGGAGCAATGCAACATGCCACGACCAAAGCAACCGAGTCAGTGAGGGTGACGGAAGCGGCCCGGATGTCTGCTCGGACAGCGGAGTTCAAGAACCAGTTCGTGCTGACGGAAGCGGCGCGGATGTCTGCTCGGACAGCGGAGTTCAAGTACCAGTTCGTGCTGACGGAAGCGGCGCGAATGGCTTCCCAGCCGTCAGACGTCACATCCCAAGCGAGTGCGGTGTCCCACACACCGACGACCGAGGACGTTGACCTCGCCACTGAAGTTCAAGACTGCGCAATCGAACTGTTGGCACTACTGATTGAAGAAGATTTGCCGGAATGGTTGGCAACGAACCGGTCGGCGCTTGCACGGGAGTTGGCAGTTGCTGCCCACAGGTTCATCGTCGGTTTCATGCGGATCACTGCGCGATCGCCGGAGTTGTACAGTCCGAACGCCGCTGACTTGACGCCTCTATTGCTGCTGCCGCGAAACTGATTTGCTGGGTGGCCTTCGCTGAAGCCGCTTTGGGCGAAGGCAATGAATCATCAAGCCGTGAAGTAGGCCGGGGCATCGCGAAGCCGCTTCGGCCCCGGTCATCCGTCGTTTCCTACTTGGAACACCGCCATGACACGCAGTTTGACAGCCATCATCGAACGGGACGGAGACGGTTACGTGTCCCTCTGTCCCGAGTTGGACATTGCCAGCCAAGGCGATTCGGTGGAACTCGCCCGCGAGAACCTGCGTGAAGCGTTGGAGTTGTTCTTCGAGACCGCCCCGCCCGAGGAAGTCTCGCGGCGCTTGTCCGGCGAAGTCTTCGTGACGCAGGTCGAGGTGGTCTGTGGGTAAGTTGAGCTGGTTGCCGGTTGATCGTTCCGGTTTACGTGCAGATCAACGGAACTGGTATTCCGCGTTTGTTGAATCGAAATCCCGGTCGGTCAGCGGCGCGTGGAAGGTGAGGTCTGTGAAGGCGTAGGACTCGATCAGGGTCGCGTCATCAAGCTGGGTTTCCGGGACTGTCGATTCCGGTCGGGGCCATTCGAAGTGGCGGGTGGAGAGCGGGACGTGCCATTCGCGGTCGATCAGTGTGATCGACTTGCGGTAGGTCGGCGACACTTCGCGGTTCTTGTACTGCATCGTGAAGGTGTCGCACGGTCGTCCGTTGAAGTGCCCGGCGGTCTGTTCACACGACGCGACGGTTGCTCGCCCCAGATCGTCCGCGTGAATGCCGTCCATGATGTCGATCAGGGCCACCACCCCCGCCGCGGTCACCGGGTAACGCGCGTCGCGCATGGCGAGCCAGGAATCGGGAGTCAACGACAGCGCGGGGAGCCGGGACTTCCATCCGCCATCGTGCGCGATCAATTTGCCGGCATTGGCTCCATCAACGTAGATCACCTCGCGACCGACATCCCCGGTCAGCCACCGCAGGTAGACACTGAACGGGCTGTGGCGGCACTTCAGCGACATCACCTGCTCGGGCAACAACTCGCCCTTCACGACCTCCTGTTTGGTCAGCCTGGCCGTGTAGGTGGGGACGGTCAGCACGAACGCCCGTCCCCGCTGCATTAGTTCGACCTTGTGCTGAAGCATCCGCTGCGCGGCAGTCAACTTTGGATCGCCGGGTCGAATCCGTTCGGTCGCCGCGGAGTCGGGCGACGGTTGCGTGCGATCTGTTTCCGCAACCGCGCGAATCACAGGGTTCACCGAAACGCTCTGAGTTCCGTGGAGATTTTCCGGGAGCGGGGGCCGCATGACGGAAAGCAGACCGAACGCTCCCAAGCCAATCCCTCCCACGATCCGGGACACCAAGTTGCCGCTGTGATTCATCGGATTGTCTCCCCGAAAATACCCGTCCCTCCGTGGCGGAATGTGACAGAACCGCGGTTCGTGCATCGATCGGTTCCACCCTAGCGATGGCGACCAACATTGTCGATTGGCAAGCTGAGCGCCGCCGGACGTCGCGTTTCCTTCGAGCGGACCGCTCGATGAATCAGAGATGTCCCGGCACTCCGGCATCGGA
>JAYTIB010000041.1:0-2543 GCA_043732205.1 Schlesneria sp.
AGCAACAACATGGCGGGAACAACCGTCTGGCAGGGTGGGGCCGAGCACATGGACATCGTCGTTCACGCGAAGGACGGCTTCACCGACTCGATCACGATCTCCGCCGAGGGACTTCCGCCCGGCCTGCATGCGGGACCGCTCACGATCACCAACAATCAACGCGGAACGCTGGTCCTGTGGGCCGATGACAACGCGGCCCCGTGGACCGGCCCCGTGAAACTGTTCGCCACGGCCAAGCTCGGTGACGTCACATTGCGGCGCGAAGTCCGCGCGTATTGCCGGGTCTTCAATCTGGTCGGCAGCCGGGAAACGCGAGACCACGTCTTCGCCATTCGAGAACGCTCGCCATTCAGTCTGATGATTGAACCCGACCGGATCTCGGTCGAGGCGGGCAAGAAGGCCGACGTCAAGCTGCGGCTGGTCCGGCACTGGGGCGACTTCAAGAATGCGGTCAATTACCAGCCGCTGAACTTTCCCGGCCAGTTCCAACTCGGCAACGGCACCATCGCCGCGGACCAGACCGAGGTCACGTTGTCGATCATGGTGCAAGCGGGAACCCGCCCCGCCGACTACACGCTGGCGGTCCTCGGCCAGGCCCAGGTTCCCTTCAATAAGGACGCGACGAAGCCGGACAAACCGAACACGCTGGTCTCCATCCCCAGCCGCTCGCTGACCATCACCGTGACCGAACCGCCGAAGAAGTGAGAGACTCGTGCGCGAGAATGTCCCGGTCCCCTCGTTCACAAGCTCCAGCTATTGAAGTGGCGTTGTTTTGGATTTACGCCCCAACGGGGCAGCCCTAAGTTAGCCCAGGGCAAGCGACCATCGGGAGCGCCGCCCTGGGTAGCGAACGTCACAGATTTTGGAGCCCTGAAGGGGCGGCACTATGTCGATCGAATGAAATGAATAGTGCCGCCCCTTCAGGGCTTGGTATTCCCGACAATCCGCCAACTCAGGGCGTTGCCCTGGGCTGGCATAACACCGCCGCTTCGGGGCAGGGCTTCCGAGGTGTGAAATGCCGAGAATCCAAGCCTGTAGCCGAATTCGCAAGAATTCGGACGATCAGTCAGACGATCCGAATTCTTGGGAATTCGGCTACAAACGTGGGAAAACACCACCTCGGAAGCCCTGCCCCTTCGGGGCTGAAATCCCCAAAGTCGCGACTTCAAAAGCTCCAGCTTGGGAACGGACTCCCGCCAGGGAAAGACCTGCCTACTGTCGAACTGACATCCGATCTGAGAGGAGATCACCGTGCGAATTGCGTTTGCGGCCGTGTGCGTGGCGTGGGTTGTTTCCGTGTCGGCGGTCCATGCCCAGGACAAGCCGGCCGACTGGTCGAAGCAGCATGTCGCTGAGTTGCTGACGGTCTATCAAGACTTTCATTCGCATCCCGAACTGTCATTCAGCGAAGTGCGCACCGCGGCCAAGCTGGCGGAGGAACTCAAGGCGCTGGGCATCGAAGTCACCACGGGCGTCGGCAAGACCGGTGTGGTGGGACTGCTGAAGAACGGCGACGGACCGACCATCATGATCCGGACCGATCTGGATGCCCTGCCTGTCGTCGAAGCGACCGGGCTGCCGTTCGCCTCGAAGGTCGTCGCCAAGGATCCGAAGGGAAACGATGTCGGAGTGATGCATGCCTGCGGGCACGACATTCACATCACCTGCCTGATCGGCGTCGCCCGGTATCTGGCGACTCACAAGGAGGCCTGGCGCGGCACGGTGATGTTCGTGGGACAGCCGGCCGAAGAGGTCGGCAACGGGGCGCAGGCGATGCTGAAGGACGGCCTGTTCACGCGGTTCCCACGACCGAAGTACGCGCTGGCCCTGCATGTCGATGCCGCGCTTCCCACCGGACAGGTCAGCTTTCGGGCCGGGTATATCCTGGCCAACGTCGACAGCGTGGACATCGTGATGAAGGGGAAGGGGGGCCACGGTGCGTACCCGCACACGACCATCGATCCGATCGTGCTGGCCGCCCACTTGATCGTCGATCTGCAATCGCTCGTCAGCCGCGAGAAGTCGCCGTTCGAGCCGGCGGTGGTCACGGTCGGTTCGATTCATGGCGGCACGAAACACAACATCATCAGCGACAACTGCCGCCTGCAACTGACCGTCCGCAGCTACAGCCCCGAGGTCCGCGAACGTCTGCTGGAAGGAATCCGGCGCAAGGCGAAGGCGGCGGCACTCAGTGCGGGAGCCCCGGAACCGACCGTCGAATTCTCCGACGCCACCCCGGCCACGCGCAACGACGAAGCCCTTGTTGAACGGGTCGTCCCGGTCTTCCGCCGCGTGCTGGGCGACGACAAAGTGATCCCGTCGGAACCGTCGATGGGGGGCGAAGACTTCTCCGAATACGGCCTGGCCGGAGTCCCCATCTTCATGTTCCGCCTCGGCTCGGTGAATGCGGACCGCCTGACCGAAATGAAGCAGGGCGGCAAAGCGCCCCCGTCACTGCACTCCCCGTTCTACTACCCCGACGCCCGCGAATCGATCACCACCGGAGTCACCGCGATGTCCGCCGCGGTCGTCGATCTGCTGCC
>JAYTIB010000042.1:0-2543 GCA_043732205.1 Schlesneria sp.
ATCTCGTCGGCGAATTTGAGGGCAGTCTGAAGCGACTGAGCCGCCGAGAGCACGTTCCTCATTCGTTTGAGAAATTCCGGCCCGGCCGTTCGGCAGCACTCGTCGGCCAGCTCACGCGCGAGCGAATTGCCGTCGCCGGTGCCGGTGTGCATGCGGTCTTGCAGGATCTTCGCAGCCTGCTCCAGGGGCGCGAGCCGCTTGCGGATTTCCGCGAGTTCAACCCGCGCCGACCTCTCGACCTGCAACGCCGAGACATGCCCGCCATCGAGGGCATCACCCAGCAATTCGAGAGCTTCGATGCTGCCCGCATGACTCGAAGGCGTGGCCGCGATGACGGCATCCAGTTCGCTCGCCCGGCTGCGGAGCTTCGATGCCTCCGCATTCAGGTCATTGAGTTTGTCCTCAGCCGCGCGCCAACGCTGGTGCGTGTAAACGGTGGTCAGTGGCATTCGTCATTTCCTTTTCCAGAGGTCTTCAGCAGTCCGGCGCGAACATCACGCCGGGAATCAATCAGCCGGCCGATACCGCCGAAGCGGAGTAGGCGGGGAATGTCACGGGCGATACATCAACCAATGTAGCCGCTTCGATGATCCTGATGGCGATGCGGCCTTCCTCAACCCAGCGAACCCGGTCCGCGATGAAACTGAAGGACGATCCGCAGATGTCGCCGCGGCTGGCCAGCGTCGTCGTGTCGTTGCCGAGTGTCGTGTCGGGAGTGTCGACGATGTATCGCAGCCCGACCGCATCCGCGAACAACTGCAACGTCCCGGCCGCACGTCTGCCGAGCAAGTGGTTGGCGTCGTGATTCCACAAACAAACCACGTCACGGCCACTGCGCAGGAACTCGTCGAACGCGCCGGGATCGATGCGTTCCATGATGCCCTGTCCCAATTCAAACTCGGTGCCACGATCTCCCGGCCGATAGAACACGCTGGCCAATCCCCGAATTGTTCCCGCCGTCCGGGTGTTGTACTTCTCGCGCACCGATTGTGAATGGCCTAGCCGAACTGCTGCTGATGTCGTTCGTCGTTCGAGCATGGTTTTTTTCCTTCACGGGTTTGTTGCGTTCAATCGGTGTCGCGACGACGTTCGCCGCGGCACGGTTCCAAGTCTGTGTCGTCTCGCTTGAATCGCGCCAAATCGTCCAAGTCTTCGATTATTGGTGCCGCCGGAAGGCTGGCCCGCGACGATGGTGTGAGTGCCAATTCCCGCGCGAGCCGCGTTTGACTGCCGATCATTTTGTCAGCCGCACGCCAATCGCCACGGAGCTTGGCCTCGCGAAGCAGCACCGAGAGCGTCACGTAGTTTTCGAGTATCACCAAATCGCCGCGGGTGAGTTGTCGCCGGTCGATCAGGATTTGCGAAACTTCCCACCACAGCCGCGCGGCCTCCGTGTCGAACTGTGCCGGGGGATCGGTGGGACTGACGAGTCGGTCCGGCACCATTAGAGCCGGTGTCCTGAATGCGTTCGTGGTCGGTTTCGGTCCGGTTTTCACGTTTCGTTCTCCGTTCAAGGGTCTGAGTTTTCGGAATCGGTCTATTTTTGCGGAAGGCTGGCGGGATGGTTTGGGTGGGACGGGGTTGCCACAAAAAGACCGGGGGTAGCTTCTCCGCCTCTCGGCATCGCAGGATGCGTCCTGCCGCGTCGGTCGCTGGTTCGATGTCTTGGTCATGCTGTCCCTTCATCGCTCGGCTGCGTTGAACGTGGATCGTTTGTCGGTTGAGTCTCCACCGCGGTGATGCATCTGAGCCCGTGGGTTCGCAGTGCCGACTTGAGCAATCGGCGAAGTCGGACAACCGCGGGCGTGTTCCAATCGGCGAGGGGTTCGAGTTCGATCAAGAATCTTGTGCGGTTCATGCTGCTGGCCCCCTGCGTCATGTCGGTGTTGGGCGTCTGGCGTGGCCCCCGCGTCCGGCCGCTGCCATGTCGATGAAGTCTCGCGTTGAGCCAGCGGGCATCACGACGCAACGCCAGCGGCATCGACGGCATTGGTGTCTGCCGGTCTTCACGTCCTCGGTGTGCAGGTCCGGTGACTTGCACGCGGGACAGGTCGGGTCGGGTTTCGATGTCGTCGTCATGCTGCTGGCCCTCCGGTCAAGATCGCCGCCGTGTACTCAGCCAACAGCGTCGTCAGTTCGCGCCGGGTGAACGTCTCGCCGATCTCCCGGTTGATCCTGTCCACCGCCTGCCAGTCGATGACCTGCCCGGTGTAGCTCCGGCGGATGCCGTCGGCGTCCATCAGCCGTTGACGTTCAGCCAGGTCGACAACGTCGCCAGGTTGTTCCCGGCCACGAATGGCGAGCAGTTCCACCAACTCGGGCTTGAGCCGCCGAAGTTCCTCCCGTTCGTCGGGACGGATGTCGCCCGGCCGGTTGGCCTGAATTTCTCCGGCCACGGTTCGGAATCGGATTCCGCGATCCGTCAGTTGAGTGAGCAGTTCGGTTGGGGTCACGCGACGGTCCCCCATTGGTCTGACTCGGACTCGGACAAACCTTCTCTCTCGGACTGGCAGACCGGTCTTGCGTCCGATGGTTGGGACATA
>JAYTIB010000043.1:0-2541 GCA_043732205.1 Schlesneria sp.
TAATTCCCGAGCAAACCGGTGGCACCGGTCAGCAGGTGGTAACTCATAAGGCAACATTCCGGTGTGATGTCTTGAGAGGGCTCATCATCCGTGGCTGCCCCGGCGGTCTTCAAGACCAGCGATCCGATCTGGTCGTCGCGTCAGTGTATCGCCCGTCGAACGACCAATGCAATCGACGCCGGTGCGACAGGGCATGCACTTCTCTCCGCGTGACCGCACCACTGCGCTGTTCGACATTGGAGACGAAACAGATTCGATCCGCACGAATTCGCGGACCCGCAAGGACGACCCAACTGGCAGAATCTGCCGGAATCGAGCCGAACCGCGCGATATCCGACCGAACTGATGCTGGAGTTCTCTTCATTGCCGACAAGTTGTACTTTGAAGGTGACAAGCCAAGTGTAGGGGCTGCGCATCGACAACGTCGGAGAGTTGCGCGCCCCAGTTCGACAGCCCTCCTCATTCGCGCTCCTTTTGATTCGCGCGGAAATCGTTTTGGTCCGCGCGAATCAAAAGGAGCGCGAATGAGACGGCGTAGCCGTGATACGCGAGCCGTGGCAGGGAGACACCGCTCGCGTTGCGACAGACCGTGTCACTCTCGGAAGTAGAAAATGCACTGCCGCATTGAGAGAGCCCCATGAACTTGTCGCTGGATGACACGATTGCCGCACTTGCTTCGCCGCCGGGGGCCGGCCGGCGCGGCATCGTGCGCGTATCAGGTCCGGACATCCGTCAACTCCTGTCGGGCTGGTTTCAGCCGGATGATGAGCAACGCTGGCGGGAAGCGCGCGGGGCCGCGGTCCATCGGGGAAGCCTGATCTCGGTCAGTACCCGTACGCCGATTCGCGTCGACGTTTACAACTGGCCGAACCGACGCAGCTACACCGGGCAACCACTCGCCGAGCTTCATCTGCCGGGTTCGCCACCGCTGTTGGAGGCGGTTCTGTCTGAAGTCCATCGTCGCGGAGCCCGTTCGGCCCGCGCGGGTGAGTTCACGCTCCGAGCGTTTCTGGCAGGCAAGCTGGACTTGCTTCAGGCCGAGGCCGTCTTGGGCGTGATTGATGCCCACGACCACCACGAACTGCAGGCCGCGCTCTCACAACTGGCGGGGGGATTGTCGGGCCGGTTGTCGGATCTGCGTCGCGACTTGTTGGAACTGTTGGCCGACCTTGAGGCGGGTCTCGACTTCATCGAAGAGGACATCGAGTTCGTCTCGCGGTGTGAGTTGCTTGTTCGGGTGGCCACGGCACGCTCGTTCGTCGAAGACCTGCTGCGACAGACGTCGAATCGAATGCAGTCGCGATCACGGCCGCGCGTGGTGCTGGCCGGTCTGCCGAATGCCGGCAAGAGCACGCTGTTCAACCGCCTGACGGCCAGTCGTGCGGCCCTTGTTTCCCCGAGCGCGGGAACCACGCGCGACTTTCTGGAAGCGCCGGTGGAATGGTCGGGACTGGCGTTTGACCTGGTCGACACCGCCGGTTGGGAACGGCACGCCGAACAGATTGCCGCAGCGGCCCAGCAGCATCGGTCTGAACAGGTCGAGGCCGCCGATGTCGTGGTCTGGTGCTCGGCCGCGAATCTCGGTGCCGATCATCGGGATCTCGACGAGCAGTTGTTCGCCGACCTGCGCCGGCAATCACGAGCGTGCGTGAGAATCCAGACACAGGCCGACCACCCGGACGCACAGATGTGGCTGCTGGACGGCGCGGCGTCAGCGCACGAGATCGATGTGAGAGACCATGAGATCGATCTGAATTCGTGCGGCCCGCCCGAGATCAGCGCGTTGACAGGCGAAGGATTGGACACGCTCGTCCAGTCGCTGCGCGGGTGCCTCGTCGCCGCGCGCGGTGCCGGACGGCAGTGGCTGGGGATGACCGCCGCGCGGTGCCGCGAAAGCCTCGAAGCGGTCGCCGAAGCCTTGAACCGGGCGGAGGAGTCCGCCGGAGTTCCGTCGGTCGGCGACGAATTGATTGCCGTCGACATCCGCGAAGCGCTCGATCATCTGGGACGAATCCTCGGAGTGATCTACACCGACGATATCCTGGACCGCGTCTTCAGCAAGTTCTGCATCGGTAAATAGTCCTACCGCGCTAACGTGGCCGTTTCGTAGCGGAAGGCTGTGACAGCCTCTTCAGCCCGGAGGGCGGCAGATCGTAGCCCACGGCGCGAGCCGTGGGTTGAGTGGCGAAGAGGCCGCATTAGCCCGGAGGGCGATACTCCGATGAACCTTCCGCTTTCTTCGATGTGTCGCCCTCCGGGCTGATGGGAGACTGCTGCCGATTTCCCCACGGCTGGCGCCGTGGGCTACGATCTGCCGCCCTTCGGGCTAAAACCACCACGACCGCTGTCAGACCAGCGCTGCCGTTGTCAGGTCAGCGCTGGCTCTCAGGCCAGCGCTGTCGGTGTAGCCGGCTTCGATTCGAGAGTCTCAGGCGTCGCTCTACTTGCCATCGACAAACTTCGCGAACCCCGGCGACTCGGTCACGGTCGGTCCGTCGTCCGTTGCCACCACGATCAGCGCGGCGGTTCCCTTCGACTGTT
>JAYTIB010000044.1:0-2540 GCA_043732205.1 Schlesneria sp.
CTGATGAGCCAGGGCGAAGCCGAGCCACTCGGCCAGAACCGCATTCCAGCGGTGATCCCGCTGGGAGCCCACATCATTCGCGCCGTGCGGTCCTTCGACAACTACAGGCATGAATTGAAGTGGGGCCAGGGCGACGGAACCTCGATCGAGGATGTGATCACCGAACTGCGCCGCGACATCGAGGCCAATCACCCCGGTCACGTCGTCGATGCGCTCGAACGAGTCGTCACGCGCGAAGTGCGCCGCGCGGTCGAGCAGCAGCTCGCGATCGCGCAGTGACGAACTGATGCACGACGGCCCGGCGTGTCCCCTGCGGAACGACCGAGCCGTCACGGAACGACGGGCAGGGCCGGCTGCGAACGATGAGGTTCGCCGCCGGCTCGCTCTTCACTAACCCGACGCGTAAGCGAGGGCGGGCGGCAGGGGCCATTCCCTGCAATTCCCTCGCTTACGCTTCGGGTTACTTCGCTAAAGTCCGTGACATTGGAGGTTCGCCGCCGGCTCGCTCCTTTTCGAGAAGTGTCTGCAACTGACTGCGCAAAGCCGTCAACTTCTGAACATCCAACTGACGGCTCGCCGCCTCAATCTCCCGCCGCAGTTGTTCGCGCAGTTGTTCCCCTCGTTGCACCGCCTCCTGATTCCGCGTGATGGACCGCAAACGTTCGGACTGCGACTGGATCGACGCCGGCCTCTGCACCGCCTCACGCGAGGCCCGCGCTGTCCGTGAGAACTGCCGCGCCGACAGGATCAACGCCACGCACAACGTTCCGGCCAGCGAAAGCCCGAGCACCATCGTCACCGAGAACCGAACGGCTTGAGCCGCCAGATCGACAATGACAGCCAGCCCGGTGGTCACAGCCTGCGGCATCGCGCTCGTGGGTTCGTCCGAACAGGCGCTGGCTTGCGACGGCTGAGTCTCGTTCAAGATCTGTTCCATGGGCCGGGCCTGAAAGTGGTCTTCGCGCTCTCGATCGGTTTGGCAATCGGACGTTCAACGACCCTCACACCAAGAGTCGGCACATCAACAAATGTCGTCTTTCGCTCCGCGAAAGAACGTTCTTTCGCGGAGCGAAAGACGACAATCGCGGCAGTGATATCAGAGCCGATCCTAACGACGGTCCACGGGCGCACGATACCCCGGTTTCGCCACGGCCGAAGTCGGTGAGCCGCAGTGGATAGTGACAAGATTTCCGGGCGGGATCAGCCGGCACGCGCAAGCGTCCGGTTCTCGCGTGGGTAGCACATTCAAACCGGGGCTAGCGCCCTGCGGCTCATTGAATTGCCAGCAAGATCTGCCACACTCGCACCGGTGCGGGCAACTGCTCGCCGGGGTCAACGCGATCTGTTACAAGTGCTGCCGGCGCAGCAGATGATCACGGACGGTGTCGTCGACGTGATCAATCGCACCCACCTCGCTCTGCAAGGAATCCGTGATGCCCGCCGATCCCACGAAGACCCATGTGGCCAAGACGCTCGCCCACACCGCGCCGTTGGTCGGATGCCGCTTCGATCCCACGGGACGTTACGTGTTCGCCGGTGGCGAAGACAACAAGATCATCCGCTGGGAATTGGCGTCGGGAACCAAGACCGAATTCACCGCGCATGACAGTTGGGTCCACAGCCTGGTCTTCGCGGCCAATGGCGAAACGCTGGTGAGCGGTGGTTACGACGGCCGGCTGATCTGGTGGCCGGCCACCGCCGAAAAGCCCGCCCCGATCCGCACCGTCGAGGCTCATCTAGGCTGGCTGCGCGCGATCGCCGTCAGCCCCGATGGAAAGCTGCTCGCCACATGCGGCAATGACTTGAAGGTCAAGCTGTGGAACTTCGCCGACGGCACCCTGGTGCGCGAGTTGGTCGGCCACGAACGGCATGTCTATCACGTCGCCTTCCATCCCGACGGCAAGCAGCTTGCCTCCGGCGACCTGACCGCGAAGTTCATTCACTGGGAAGCCGACACCGGCAAGCGGGTGCGCGACTTCGCCATCACCAGCCTGAGCAAGTACGACGCGGTCTTCATGGCCGACTACGGCGGACCGTATTGCCTGCAGTTCTCGGCCGACGGCAAACGCCTCGTCGCGGGCGGCATCACCAACGTGACAAACGCCTTCGCCGGCGTCGGCAATCCGATCATCGTCGAGATCGACTGGGAAACGGGCAAGGACGCGATCACACATCTGGCCAAGGCCAACATCAACGGCAAGGCGTTCGGACTGGTGCTGCACCCGGAAGGCTTCCTGATCGGAGCCACCGGCGGTGGAGGCGGCGGCCACCTCTACTTCTGGAAGCACGATTCGAAGGACGAGTTCCACACCCTCAACCTCGGCAACACTTGCCGCGACCTGTCCATGCACCCCGACAACCTGCAACTCGCCACCTGCCACCACGACAAGAACGTCCGCATCAGCCTGATGGCTCCCAAGGCGGGATGAGATATCGTCTGAAGACCTCGCCCCAATACTCGGGCCGGGGAGACCTTGTTGGAGCATGGGATGTGCCTCGTTGGTGGAGAGGATTGATTGATGGAAATCCACGATTGGAAT
>JAYTIB010000045.1:0-2539 GCA_043732205.1 Schlesneria sp.
GGCGGGCGTGCCGAAGGGGACGAAGTTTCGCACGCGGCACGAACGGGTCCTGGAACTGTTGGCCCGGCATGGCCAGACGCGGCCTCATCAGTGGATCACCGGCGACAACGAGAGGGGCCGTCCGAGCTGGTTTCGCCGGGATTTGCGGGCGCTGCACGTTGCCCCTCACCCCTCACCCCTCGACCCTCGGGCCGTCCGAGCCGGTTTCGCCGGGATTTGCGGGCGCTGCACGAGCAATGCCTGTTCGCCGTGCCGAGCCACACGTCGATCCGCGATCTCGAAGTGGAACCGCCCGCCGGAGCCGGCATCGGTCGCCCGCCGAAGCGTCCGTGGCAGAGCGTCTCGACGTGGACACAGGCTCAACCAGCGACGGCCTGGACCGAGAGCGATGTGCGCGACGGCTCGAAGGGACCGCTCCTCGTGGAGGTGTGGAAGCGCCGCGCCCGCACCCGCAACGACAAACGCCCAGAGTCTCCCGAGGACGAGATGCTCGTCGTGATCCGCGACCGAGACCGCGACAACGACGCCGTGACGAAGACCGATCACCACCGCTCGAACGCCCTCCCCCGAAACCACGCTGGCCGAGTTCGCCCGCGCCGCCCAAACCGAACACCGGATCGAAGAATGCCTGCAACGCGCCAAGAGCGAAGCGGGCCTCGCCGACGACGAAGTCCGCCACGGGCGCGGCTGGCACCACCCTCAAACGCTCTCCCTGATCGCCACGTGGTTCCTGGTCACGGAATCGCGACGGGGAAAAAAATGGGGTTCATCCGCCTGAAGCGTCTATTGGATTGGAAAAATGGACTCCGGCGATCACGCTCCGGCAACTCCGCGCGGGCATCTCCCAAATCCTCCACCGCAAATGCGGCTGCGGAACACCAACCCGCATCCAACACGACTGCCAACAACACCTACAACGTAACGAACTCGCACGTTACCATCACTGGAAACAACGCAACCAACTGGTACCGCTAACATCAGCAAACGACAGATCTAAGACAGTCGAACTTAAACGAAGCAAATGTCGCACTTTCCCCCGCGTGAGGTATAAGACAACCCCTCCAACCAGGACCACGCCATGCAGCCCTGCCCTGCCTGTGGGAAATCGACATCCGACACCGCTCAATACTGTGAGTATTGCGGCTCGCCGGTGGCTGATCCGCCAAGCGACAACGTGGAGCTGGCCAATCGCGTGAAGAGGCTGCTCGCCGACGGACAGAAAATCGAAGCGATCAAGGTGCTGCGCGAGGCGACAGGCGCGGGTCTGGCCGAGGCGAAACTAGCGGTCGAGGCCATCGAACGAGGCGACATCATCAAGTCGGCTGGCTTGGGCGACGACTTCGAGAACGAACTGCTCGCGTTGCTCCAAGGTGGTGAGAAGATCGAGGCGATCAAGCGATGTTGCGCACGAAATGCCTGCGGCTTGAAAGCGGCGAAGGACTTCGTCGAAGCACTCGCCGAGCAGCGCGGAATCGTCGTGCCGAAAGGCGGCTGCCTGGGCGTGGTCTTCGGGCTGATGATCGCGTTCGTTGTCGCCGCTGCCTGTGTCGTGCGGGCCGATGAGGCGAAGATCTCACCCGGCGAGAAATCGGTCGAGGGTTGGATCACTCACACGGTCGAGTCCGAGTTTCAGGCGAAGCCGACGGAGATTCGCGTGCTGTTGCCCGACAAGTTCGACGCGACGAAGAGACTTTCCGTGCTGCCGGTCGAGGCGGCTCGCGAATCGCGTTACGGCGACGGACTGGCCGAAGTGAAACGCTGCGACCTGCACAACAAGCACGGCTTGAACTGCGTGGCTCCGACGTTCGCTCACCTGCCGTGGTACGCGGACCATCCGACCGACAAGTCGATCCGGCAGGAGACGTACTTCGTGCAGGTCGTCGTCCCGTTCATCGACCGCACATATCAGCACCGTAGGCTGGACGCCCCGTCCGTCCGCTCCTCAGCCGATTCGGACGGACGGGACGTCCAGCCTACACAAGCTGAAAAAGAGTCCCGCTGGCTGCTCGGCTTCAGTAAATCGGGCTGGGGCGCGTGGAGCCTGCTCGCCCGGCATCCCGATCTGTTCGGCCGGGCCGCCGCGTGGGACGCGCCACTCGACATGCAGCGCTTCGATCTCTACGGAGCCTCGCAAGTCTTCGGCACTCAGGAACACTTCGAGACCTACCGCGTACTGCCCGCACTGACAAAGTCCCCTGCCTTTGTCGCGACTCCACCGCGCCTGGTCCTCACCGGCTACGACAACTTCCGAACCCATCACGAGACCGCGCACCGGCTGCTCGACGAGGCCAAGATTCCCCACGTCTATCGCGACGGCCCGAAGCTCAAACACGTCTGGGCCAGCGGCTGGGTCGAGGAGGCGGTGGAACTGTTGGCGACCCAGCCCGCGCAATCGCGAGGCGCACGGTGAGACATTCGTCTTGGTGAGCCGGGCGGCGTCAGCCCAATGGCACTTACTTTACTAACCCGAAGTGTCAGTTTTGAAGTTGCGCGATGCTTGTCTTCGCCCCGAAGGGGCCTCGGAAACCAGCCTAGGGCC
>JAYTIB010000046.1:0-6740 GCA_043732205.1 Schlesneria sp.
TGCTTCGTTGTCTGCTTCGTTGTCGAATTCCGAACCGCGTTCTCCCGCCACCGGTGCCGGTTGGTGATCTTTCATCGCGGCCACCCGGAGCTGGATTTCGGAAATGAACCAGAACCAGCAGCTCGCGTCCAGCCACATGGCACAGGTCATGCCGAGGTGCGTGATCATGACCAGCCTGCGGGTGGCGATGAACAGTCCCACCGCGAACAGACTGATCCCGAACAGATACAGAACCCGCTGGGCTCGCACCGGGTGCAGCAACATGACCGGCAACAGCATCCGCCCCAGCACGAAGGTGCCCAGGATCAGCGGGACGGTGATCTGCCACAGCGGCAATCCCAGGAACCGGTTGGCGGGATTGAGATCCCGTCTGACAAACAGGGTTCCGAGGATCAGCCCCAGCGCGAGGTATTGCAGTTTCGACGACAGCGGCAACCCCGACCAAAAGTATCCGAGCCGCCGCATGAAACCACCTCCACCACGGACATCCACCGCCGCCGAGTTTCTACGGGAACGATTGTGGATCGACAAGTCGCGGTCGCTTCTCGTCCGCAACCGGCGAACCGGACGGCACAACGAATGTCCGTCGTCAGCCGACTGTGAGCCGCGTGAGCAGATCTTCCAACGTGTCGACTTGATCTGACATGTCGACGCTCCATTTCTCCAGACGTGCCGTCGCCGCCGTTTCGCAACGTTCGAGCAATGATTGAAGCTGTGGAATCAGCACCGGGGCGTTGCAGGCTTCGATGGATGCCTGCAAGTGCCGGATCGCCGTCGCGGCGTCATTGATCTGGCCCAATTGTTCCTGGACCTGGACCAGCAGCGCCACCATCGTCGCGGTGTCGGCGGGCAATATTGGGTGCAGCAATTCGAGCGCATAGCGCACTCGCCGGACGTGGATTCGAGTTCGATGGCTGTTCGCCAGGCTGGTCGAAATTGTTGGCAGTGAATCCTTCAATCGAGCCACCAGCTTCGACAGTGCTTGAGAAATCCGGGCATGGACATTCCCCTTGCGCTGCGGCCGCGCCGTGCGAACAAGTCGCTGCGACCGCTTCCGGAAACGGTTCGAGGCCGACTTCTTCGTCCAACGGAACAAGCGGTGCCGCGCCTGCGCGCGTTCGGCTTGGATCCGCTTGTGCATCCATGTCGCCGCTTCGTGCGGAACCTGCACCGCCAAGGCACCGTGGGATGGTCGCCATTGCTGTTCGAGCAAATCCAGATCGCGCACGGACCCCGCATCACAGCGGATGTCTTTCAAGACGCGCCGCATCCAATGTCGGCGACCGCGCGGTAACCAAGCTTTGAAGAGTCGCAGGGCGACATCCATCCTGCGCGAGGTGACCCGCAATTGGTGCGTCGTCTCGACCGGCTCCCTGTGGACATTCGCCAGGTCGGCCAGCAACTGGCGGAACCGGTGCGACAAATCCCGCAGCGATCGCTTGGCGATCCGGGTGATGTTGCGCCGACCCGCGCGCGATGGATCGTGGCGCTGACGGCGTGGAGTGGAATTCATCGACGGAACCTCATGGCGAATTCGAGGAGGGCTGATTGTACAAGTTCGGGGACAGTCTTCGATGGGCGTGCCACACGAGTTCCGTTTTCAAACTGACTCACCACCCACTCGTCCCGCAGTGATGCGTGTGTGCGCGAGACCGGCAATGCTATGCTTGGACAGCAACAATGTACTGACTCGAAACCGGCCTGATCGTGCCCGTTCGACGACGTTGAGGATCGCGTGACCGCCGGGAGTCGGAGACCATGATTGAATCATCGACCGCTCCGACATCGGCTCGGACCATTTTCCGGTCGAAGCGACAATCGCCCTGCCGTGACGTCGACGTTGCCGGAATGAAAATGGAAAAACAGAAAGCGGTGTCGAGCCACCGCACTCCCAAAGTGCTGGCCCTTTCGTTCGACGTGGAAAAGTGCAGAATCTCCGGCGGGGCATTTACGAAAACCGTCTTCGTTGGAAGGGACTCCTGATGATCGTCGACAAGATCGAGAACTACGCCAAGTACACCGGTCTGCCGCGCGCGCTGGTCCGGGCGATCGAATACATCGGCAGCACCGATTTTTCGCACGTCGAGAACGGCCAGTACGAACTCGACGGCAAGCGGATGATCAGCATCGTCAGCCGAAACCAAACCCGGCTGCCCGACAAGGCCGTCTGGGAATCGCACCGCAGGTACATCGACGTGCAGTTCGTGGCCGGCGGTCACGAACGATTCGGTCATGTCCCGCTGGCGAGCGCCCCTCCCGTCGCGACTCCGTACAACGAAGAGAGGGACGTGATCTTCTACGAACACGGCACCGACACCTTCGACGCCCCGGCCGGCACGTTCATGATCTTCTACCCCGACGACGTGCATGCCCCCGGCCTGGCGACGGGAGTGCCTCCCAAGCCGGGCGACGTCGTGAAGGTCGTGGTGAAGGTCGCTGTGGAGAGCGTTGAGGGGTAACGCGCAGTTTCTTTCACGGCATCGCCGGGATCGTCGCCGTCAGATCATGGCTCATCGACCATGTTCAGTGTCGTCACTGGTGGATGAACTGTGCGACATCCCAGCGACATCCGCAATTTGTTCTGCGCCGAACAAGAAACACAGTCCGACCGCAGTGTGGGACAGCGCGTATGGCAACGTCAGGCCGAACAAATCGCGATCCCAGCGGGCGTTTCCCACAAAAGTCTCGGCGTAGAAACCTACGAAGAAACCGACCCAGTTGGTCAACGCGTGTCCGGACAGAACGTAGAGTCCCAGCACTTTGACGAGCACAACAAACAGTTGGCGGGATGACAACTTCCTCAAACTCCTGTTGACCACCTCACGGCTTTGCCGGGATCGTCGCCGTCAAATCGTTGACGAGCTTGGCGAGTTGTTCGTGAGTGACTTGGATCGGCACGGGGATGCGACCAGGATTGGCGGCGTCGTTGCGGAAACGCCGGAGTGAAAACCGGCCGGCTCCGTGGGACAAGAGCAGGATCTCGTAGTACTTCGTCGAGCCCGGCGTCGACTGATCGGGTGGAGTCGACCGTATCAGGACTTCCTTCGAACTGGCGTCGTATTCCAGCGGGCCGAGGTTTTCCAGCAGGTAGGTGACGCGCTTGCACAAGCCGTCGCCCCACTTCTTGAGCACGTCCAGAGTCGCCGCGCCCAGCGACGGCACTTCGAGCCGCAACTCTTCGCACGACACCCCCAGCGATTCGACGCTCAGCAAATCGGCCGATAACTTCACACCGCCGCCATCGTCGACCGACACCGTCTGCGGCGGGGCAAACGTCTGCCCGATCAGGGGCGTCAGCGCGGCGGCAAGATCCAGACTCAGGGACATCGGCATTCCTTCATCGCCGGGAAACCTCATTCAGACGCGGTCGGTGCATTCTATGCCTGATGGCTGCGGAACTGCGAACGTCGCGGGCCGAAGCGAGGGCGATCGGGTTTGCGTCACGAATCTGGGTGGAATCCGAAAGGCGGTTCATCCAAGTCTGTCGAAGTCTCGGTGGCGCTTGGGCGAGCGGCAGGAAACGGCATACAAGCACGACGCGCAAGCGAGTGAGTTTTCCGACACACTCGCTTGCGCGTCGTGCTTATATGGAAAGCTTTGGACCCCTCTTCTACACACCCAGAATTGAGATGCACACCAGCGGGTCACGTCCCTCGCACCGGACGAGGCCCCCGCCATCGATCACTTTTCCTTGGTGGAGTGATTCGAACCGTCAAACGAGATGATCGCCGGCTTGTCGTCGATCACCGTTTCGATGTGGACGGGGCGGGCCCAGATTTTGTGCAGGTTGCGGAGTGAGTCGACCGCATAGTCCTGCTTCAGTTCGATCCCCTGGAACTTGTGCAGCAGGTACAGCTCTCCGCGGTTGCGGTAGTTGGCGTCGACGACGTAGATGAACGGCCGGCCGTGATTGGTCAGGCCGTTCAAGAGCTGCTGCTTGACCTTTTCGAACTCGCGCGTGGCGATCTCGTAGTTCTCGGTCGCTTCGTTGTAGGCGAACGAAAACATCTTGTGGCGGGCGCAGAACTCGGGCGTCAGGAATTCGTCGATGAACGTGATGTCGTTGTGAATCTTGCGGACTTCGAAGATCTTCTTCCGGCCCAGTCCCGCCTGCTTGTCCCACTTCTGTCGGACTTTCCAGTCGTCGCACTTCTCCCACTCCTCACCGAACTGTCCCTTGTCCCACCGTTCTTCGATGTCGCGGAACAGTTCGATGCCGACCTTGTACGGGTTGATCCGTTGCGGCGTCATCGCGACCGTGCCGCTGTGATGGTCGGCGTAGTCGATCACTTCCGAGTCCGTTAGTCCGTGGCGCGTCATCAGGAACGTGTGCCAGTAGCTGGCCCAGCCCTCGTTCATGATCTTGGTCTGGCCCTGCGGGGCGAAGTAATAGGCTTCGTCGCGGATGATGGCGAGGATGTCGTGCTGCCAGTCGCGCAGCGGGGCGTGTTCGAGCAGGAACAGCAGGACGTCGCGCTGCGGTTCGTCTGGGAACGACCGCGTTTTTTCCTTCGCCTCCTCCTTATGCCGTTTGTCGCGGACTTCCTGCGCGAGCACCTCGGGGGGATTGATGAAGTCTTCCATGTAGCCCTTCGAGGGGAAGCGGTTGGCCCCCTGCAGGTATTCGTAGTCGTCCTCGCGCAGCAGCGCCGCGTGCGGGATCGCCTGCACTTCGGACGCGCGTTTGATGTGCATCGAATGCGTGTCGATCAGATCCTCCAGCGACAGACAGGCGTCGATGAACTCTTCGACCCGCTCGAACCCGTGCCGGTCGATGTACCGGTTGATCCGCGTGGCGTGATTGGCCATCTGGTCGAGCATCTTGCGGTTGGTTTGCGAGAACCAGGCGTTGTTCTTGAAGAAGTCGCAGTGACCATAGACGTGGGCGATGACCAGCTTTTGGTCGACCATCTCGTTCGTGTTGAGCAGATAGGCGTAGCAGGGATCGGTGTTGATCACCATTTCGTAGATCCGCTGCAGGCCGTACATGTGCGTCTTCACGAGCTCGTCGAACTCGGCCCCGAACCGCCAGTGCGGATACCGCACCGGAAAGCCGCCGTACGCGGCGAACATGCAGAGCTCTTCCAGGTCGAGCACCTCGAAGATGGTCTCGAAGAAGTCGAGGCCGTAGCCGCGTCCCAGTTCTTCCATGCGCAACTGGACATCGCGAAGCTCGGGGGGAAGTGTGCGTGCGGTGGAGATGGCCATGTGCGTCCCTGCCAAAAATGAATCAATAGGATTCCGATCGCGTCAGGCGGACGGTTTCCCGGCTGAAGTCGATCTCCAAACGGTGCTTCGCGAGCAGTCGAGTCCCAACGAGGACATGTTCCACATCGGCGAATGTGGCGTAGGTTTCAACCTCATCACCATCGAACTCAATTTCGACCAGAAACGCTTCCTCATCAATCACGACACCGGCGGCCAACTCCGACCGAACCAAGCCCAGGGAAATGACGTCGAGACGTTCCTTCAGCGAGTTCGGCAGTTCTAAGGCACCGTTGAACCCAGTATCGATCACGGCCACCCAATCATCGTCGGCAAGACGCATCACGATCAATGGAACTCCGTCTTCGGTGACCACACCTAAAATCATCCTCGGCGTCCCTTGCGGAAGTAGGTTCTAAAGCCGATGCGTTCGAAGAAGAGCAATGAGCGTTTGCCCTGAGCAACTTGTTGATGATAGATGTCCACGATGTCTTCACCGATCCAGACCTCGCCGGTCTTGGGATCGATCCCAGCCGCCTGGCCGCGCAGGTGCGAGACATCGTGCTCCCGCTGGTACTGTTCCCAGATGCGTTTCGCCTCGGCCGTGTCGGCGTCGGTCCAAGTGGTGGTCCGAATCATGGTCATCCCCCGGTTTCAACTCATCCGCCCGAGCAAGACTCTACCAACCGCAGGGCGGCCTGCCGAGATGAATCTGTGGCAGGTCGCCCGGTCGCCGGGGCACGACCCGTCCGATCACCCTCACGGTTCCAGCCAGTCGATGACGGTCAGATCCGGAATCCCGGCGAAGTCCCTCACATTGTGGGTCACGAGTACCAGATCGTGAACGAGAGCCGTGGCCGCGATGAAGAGATCGAGTTGCGGTGTAGGCCGACCGCGATCCAACAACTCCGCCCGGACCGTTCCGAACGTCATGGCGACATCGACGGTCACATCGAGAACCGTCACGTCACGCAACATCCCCTGAAGCGAACGCAGCCGGTCTGCCGAAGCGCGGGACCGATGTGCCCAGACAGACAGTTCACCCACGGTGATCGTCGAGACGGACAACCGACCGCCATGCTGCAAGAATCGCGGAAAGATGACCGCCGATCCCTTGAGGTAGGCCGAACAGATCATCGTGTCGAGCAGAAAGCTCATGGCTCAATCTCGGGGCGGTCGAGCTTCCGTGCCGCGTGGGTTTCTTCGATGAAACGGTCGAGCTCTTCTCCGTCATCCGCCCAGGCGCCGAATGCCCGCCGCAGCCCCTCTCCAAGTGGAAGCGTGCCGCCCGGCGGGAGTGCCTCGCTGGTGACGGCGGGCTGCTCGGGGATGAGCATTACGCGGACGCGCTGGCCGTCGTCGCACGGCAGCGGTTCGTCAAACTCGATCGTCTGCCCGTGAACGCGGCCATTCAAATAGACGGTGGTTGCCATTGGCCCTCCTCCTCGATCATCACTCGACCGGTCGTGATCCCTGTTAGGATCGGCGCAGAATTGATTGTCGTGGTTCGCTCCGCGAACCAACGTTGGTTCGCG
>JAYTIB010000047.1:0-6740 GCA_043732205.1 Schlesneria sp.
AGTGATGCTGAATCCGTCCGCTGACCAGGATCATCACGAAAGCCATCACGGCCCCCACGACCACTGTCACGGCGAAGGCATAACACGTCGTCGTGGCACCGAGCCAGGCGCCGATTCCCGCCATCAGTTTCACGTCGCCGGCACCCATGCCGCCGATCGCATACAGCGGCAGCAGGCAGAACAGGCCCCACGCGATCCCGTAGGCACTGTCGCCGGCACCGTGCCAGCCGGACGCCACCGAGTGATACAGCAGCCCCGTCAGGACCATTGGAAACGTGATCCAGTTGGGAACCTTCAATTGCCTCCCGTCGATGTAGGCCGCGAAAATCAACACGGCCGTGACGAGCTTGACCTCCCAATGCGAGAGCAGGAACTGTTGCCAGTCCATGTTCCATTACCTTTCTGAACGAGTGAGGGTGACTGTGCCGGGAAGCCTCCGGCCTCCGGTTCCGCCAAGATGAGCTGTCGCCACGCTGCTGGTCGACCGACTTTCATTCGTCCCGTAGCACGGACGCCTCGTCCGTGCGGAACCTTCGATACCAATGGACGCACGGACGAGGCGTCCGTGCGACAGCAACCCGGCAATTCAAAGTTGCTCGACCACTAGCAGCCATTCCGCTGTCCCGCGGCCAGGTTCGCCAGACAGACCAGCAGCAACATGGCGCTGGAAGTCCACTGGAGAAGCTGGCTGCCGGACAATTCACACCAGAATGGAAACATGAGTGGTGATCCTTTCAAGTCGACTTCGCGCAAACTGTGGATCGGCGCGAAGCAGAGAAACCACCCGTCCAGCCGGCGAACAGGATTCGCCGGCGGAACGGATGAGAATTCGAACCCCGTCAAAACGGGATCACATGTTCAACGCGGTGTTGGCGGCACTGAACTTGGTGTTGGCGCTCTGGCCGATGCTCTGAACGGCACCGATGCAGACGATGACGATCAGCGCGAGCATGATCGCGTACTCAACGGCGGTCGGGCCGTCTTCGGACACCAGGAAATTCTTAATGCTGGTCACAAACTTGGTCATGGTTTCCCTCTCTGCCATACACTTGCCACGTCCCGCACCAGAGACGACGGCAATTATCCTTTGGAACGTTTTTCCGAACGCCGCTACACCGCGTCGCCCACCAACGTCCCCGCACCCCAAACATGAACTTTCGTTCCACCGGACAACCGTTTCTTGTCGCCGATACCCTGAACCTAGGTCACGTTTCCGCCGGGGCAAATCGATTCCGGAAGATTTCCGAAAAACATGCCTCGAATCCCATGGCACAAGCGGACTGCCGTCATGCAGGATGAACGGCGAGCAGCACACAGCAACGGCAAAATGTGACCGGGCGTCAGAACCCGCTTTCCCGCGGCCGGCTCTGTGGTGTGTGTCGTGGGGCCGTTGAAAACGGAACTCGTGTGGCACGCCCTGAGTCTTCGAAGGGCGTGGGAATTACACTGTGCCTCGATCCACGCCCTTCGAGGACTCAGGACGTGCCACACAAACTGTTGACACGCTGCCGCGTCCTGATGACCGATTGACGCCGCCCCCGACGATCGACACTCTGTCTCCGGTTCGCCCGTTTCGCGGGAACTTTCACTCCCGCGGCTCGTCACAACCCAACTGCACAACCTAAGATTCCGCTCACCGGGATCGCCCACCCACCGATTTCGCACGCTGGCCGTGCCGAACAGGGAATTTCCACAGGAGAGACTGATGCGCCGCGTTCTATCCACAGGAGTATTCATGCTGGCCCTGGCTTCGATCGGTTGGAGTGGGGAAATTGAATTTGTCGAAGACTTCTCGCTCGCGCCAGACCGGTCTGTGGTCCTGAAGCAACTGATCCCCGGCACCGAGGATTACTACTACTTCCATGCGCTGCATTACCTGAGTACCGAGCAGTTCGACAAGGCGCGCGAACTGTTCGCCCCGTGGCATGAGCGGCACAAGCAGACCGCCCGGCTGACTGAGATCCAGACCCGGTTGGCACTGCTGTCCTACGAGAAATCTTCCAACGATTCGCTGAACTATCTGCGTCAACGCCTCGGCCTGAACTACGGGCACCAGCGCGAGCTGTTGGGAGTCGAACCGAACCTGCCGACGAGCCTGGACCAACAGCACATTGCGCGCGGTGCGTACCTCCAGCGGGCGGACGCGCATTCCATCGACAACCTCGACGCCTTTGAAGACTCGGCGTTGGACTGGGTCGCCGCGGCGGCCATGAATCCCAATCGTCGCCGGAACTTTGTGTCGCGCCTTCAACGGCCGGACTACGACACGCTGGTGAAACTCATCGCCGACGACCTCAACCATCTCAACTCGGGTGGCTTCGGTTCGATGGGCATCCACCGCCAGTTGCTGCTGGTGCAGTTGGAGGAGCTGTTGAAACTGAAGGCCGATCTGCTCAACCAGCAGAACTTTGTCACGACGTATTTGACCAAGCTGCAACCGGGGGCCGACGAGGATTGGCGGCACGATCAGAAGTTGCTCGAAGCGTTTCTGAACCGGCTGACGGCGTTCGCGAACCGGCTCACCCCGGCCCACAACACCCTGAAGGCGCATGTCCTGTATCACCGGCTGGTGCTCGATCAGTTGCGCGGCCAGTACGACAAGGATCGGCTGATTGAATACCTGAAGCTGCCGCGGCATGTCGGCTACCTGTCCAAGGTCATGCAGGAATCTGAAGCTCTGAAACAATTCGCGAGCGACCTCAACGCGAACTACGGCGGCGCGACACTGCTGCCGCCGATCGGCAATGACGAACCGCTGGTCCGCCGCTACCTGGCGCACTTCTTCGTCGATGCGGCCAGCACCAAAGAGTTCGAGCCGTACATCAACGACATCTACCTGAGGCACCTGTTCGCCGAAACCAAGATCGTCAACGGACTCGGCGAGCCCGAGCAGTGGGCCTCACTGTTGCCGCCCGTGCTGTTCCAACAGTTGAAGGAACGGATCGACATCGACTTCGCCTCGACCAACAAGACCCAGTTCGCACCGGATGAAGCGGTGAAGCTCGACCTGCACGTCAAGAACGTCGGGACGCTGATCGTCAAGGTCTTCGAGATCAACACGCGGAACTACTACCGCGAACACCAGCGCGAGGTCGACACCGACGTCAACCTCGACGGACTCGTCGCGAATGTCGAGCAGACGCACACCTACAACGATCCGCCGCTGCGGCGGGTGGCCCGCAAGTTCGAATTCCCGCAGCTCACCAAGCCCGGCGTCTACGTCGTCGACTTCATCGGCAACGGCCGCAGCAGCCGGGCGCTGATTCGCAAGGGCCGGCTGCGGCACCTGGTCCGCACCGGCGCGGCCGGTCAGGTCTTTACGATCCTCGATGAACAGGGGAAGCAGGTCAAAGATGCCTCGATCTGGCTGGCCGGTCACGAGTACACCGCCGAGAAAGACGGTTCGATCGTGGTGCCGTTCAGCACCGCCCCGGGTCCGCAGTCGATCGTCATTTCGCGCGGCGAGTTCTCGTCGCTGGACAGCTTCCTTCACGAGGGGGAGAACTACGGACTGACCGCCGGGATCTACGTCGACCGCGAAGCGCTGCTCAAGCGCCAGACCGCCGAAGTCGTCATCCGCCCGAGCCTGAGTTTGAACGGAGCCCCGTCGTCGCTGAAGCTGCTCGAAGAGGTCAAGCTCACCATCACCTCGACCGATCTCGACGGCATCCCGTCATCGCAGGAGATTCCCAACTTCAAACTGTTTGAAGACCGCGAATCGACGCACGAGTTCCAAGTTCCCGCCCGGCTGGCGTCGATCTCGTTCACGCTGTCCGCCAAGGTGAAACGGCTGAGCACGGGTGGTCAAAAGATCGACCTGGCGACCGCTGAGTCGTTCACGCTGAACGGAATCGATCGCACGGAAAAGGTCGAAGATCTGCACTTGCTGAAGTCGGCCGCCGGTTACGTGCTCGAACTGCGCGGCAAGACTGGTGAATCACGCGCCTCGCGCCCGGTCGCCTTCGCCATCAAGCATCGCGACTTCCGGCATCCGTTCCACATCGGACTCAAGTCCGATCCCGCCGGACGGATCGCCCTCGGCGCGTTGACGGATATCGCCTCGATCACCGCCACCGGTCCCGAGGGAACGTCGCACTCGTGGACGCTGCGCGGCGACGCGCACACGTACTCGCAAACCCTGCACGGCAAGGTCGGTGAACCACTCACGCTGCCGTATCTGCCGCGAGCCGGCGTCATCAAGCCCGAGCGGAGTGAGCTGTCGTTGCTCGAACTGCGCGGCGATGTCTACGTCGCCGACCGCTTCGGTCATCTCGCCGTGCAGAACGGACTGCTGGTGCTCGACAAGCTCCCGGCCGGCGACTACGAACTGCTGCTCAAATCGACCGGCGCGCGCATCCGCCTCCGTCTGACAGCCGGAGACCGCCTCGGCCGCTTCGTCGTCGGATCAGGCCGCCAGTTGGAGACCCCCGCGCTGGCTCCGGTGCAGATCGAGTCGATCACCTCCGCCGATGGCAAGCTGACAATCAAGTTGCAGAATCCGTCCAAGTTCGTCCGCGTGCATGTGTTCGCCACCCGCTATCTGCCCGAGTACTCCGCGTACGATCATCTCAGCCGCGTCCGCGCCGCCGAGCCGTACCTGTTCTCGCAATCGCCCGCCGAATCGGTCTATCTCACCGGCCGCAACATCGGCGACGAGTACCGCTACATTATCGACCGCAAGTACGCGAACAAGTTCCCCGGCAACATGCTCGACCGGCCGTCGCTGCTGCTCAACCCGTGGGCCGTGCGCGAAACTCAAACCGGCGAACAAGTGGCCCAAGGGGGCGACGTGTTCAGCAAGGCCGGGGGCAAGGGGGCCAGCGACATGCAGCGGACGCCGGCTGCTGCTCCGCCGTCCGATCCCGCGGGCGGTCACTTCGCCAACCTCGACTTCCTCGCCGAAGCGACCGCCGTGCTGTTGAACCTGGTTCCGGATGACAAGGGTGTGATCGAAATCAAGAACGAGGCTCTGGGGGCTCATCAGCACCTGCACGTCGTCGCCGTCGATCCGCTCAACACCACTTATCGCAGCGTGTCGCTGCCCGAACCGAAGCCGACGTTCCTCGATCTGCGTCTGCTGACCGGTCTCAATCCCAAGGCGCACTTCGCCCAGCAAAAGCAGATCACGATCGTTCCCGTCGGCCAGGCGTTCACGCTTGGCGACATCACCACGTCGAAGTTCGAAGCGTACGACAGCCTCGGCCGCGTGTACGGGCTGTTCGCCACGTTGAAGCGCGATCCGAAGCTGGTCGAATTCGTGTTCCTCCTGAAATGGCCCACGCTGAAGCCCGAGGAAAAGCGGACGCTGTACTCGAAGCACGCCAGCCACGAACTGAGCTTCTTCCTGTTCAAGAAGGATCCCGAGTTCTTCAATGCGGTGATCAAGCCGTACTTGGCCAACAAGAAGGACCAGACGTTCCTCGATCACTACCTGCTGGGGCATGATCTCTCCGCGTTCCTGCTGCCATGGAACCACGAGCAACTGAATGTGGTCGAACGAGTCCTGCTGGCGCAGCGCGTGCAGAACGAGCGTCCGAGCACCGCGCGCCATCTCAGCGACATGTACTCGCTGCTGCCGCCGAACATCGACAACTTCATCCGTCTATTTGACACTGCCGTCCAGCGCAGTGCCCTGGATCTCAACGATCAGTTTGGATTCAAGGAAGCCGCCGAACGCGCGACGCCGCAAAACGAACTGAAAATGCTCGACGGCGGAATCGCAGCCGGTGCGCCGGGGCCCGCCGCCGCCAAACCGGCGTCGGGCGGACGCGGCGAGCCACGCGACATGGCTGCGGGGGAAATGTTGGCCAAGAAGTCTCAGCCCATGGAGAAGGCCAAGCAGGAAGCGCCTGCCAAAGACGGCAAGGGGGATGCCAAGGCCTACCGCCGCGCTGCAGACCGTGACGGCTCCGACAAGAATGCGAACCTGTCCGACGCCCGGAAAGAATTGGCCGTGCAGGAGTTTTTGGATAGCGGCCTCCAATTGCGACAAGACATGCGCCAACTTTACCGCAAGCTCGAGAAGACGATGGAGTGGGCGGAGAACAACTATCACCATTTGACGATCGACCAGCAGCATGCGGGTCTGGTCACGGTGAACGCCTTCTGGCGGGACTTCGCGCAGCATGATCCGGCGACGCCGTTCCTGTCGCGCAACATTGCCGAAGCGTCGCGCAACTTCCCCGAGATGTTGCTGGCCCTGGCGGTGCTCGACCTGCCGTTTGAAGCCGGCAAGCATGAGTCGAAGTTTGACGGCACCAAGATGACGCTCACGCCCGGCACGTCGCTGGTCGTCTTCCATGAAGAGATCCGCGCGGCCGCGGCTCCGCCCGCGCAGGCCGGTGGCGTGTTGGTCAGCCAGAACTTCTTCCGGCACGGGGACCGGCACCGGATGGAGAATGGCGAGCAGATCGACAAGTATGTCAGCGAAGAGTTCCTGGTCCACACCGTCTACGGCTGCCAGATCGTGATCACCAACCCGACGTCGTCGCGGCAGAAGATCAACGTGCTGCTGCAGATTCCGCAGGGGGCGATCCCGGTCCTCAACAGCCAGCCGACGAAGACTGTGCATCTGAACTTGGAGCCTTATCACACGCAGACCGTCGAGTACCACTTCTACTTCCCGACAGCGGGCCAGGCCCCGCACTTCCCGGTGCATGTGGCGAAGAACGAGGCGTTGATCGCGTCGGCCGCGCCGTTCATTTTGAACGTCGTCGACAAGCCGACCAAGATCGACACCG
>JAYTIB010000048.1:0-2528 GCA_043732205.1 Schlesneria sp.
CGACATCGGTCGGAAGACGAGCCGTCGCGATGCGGATGAGTGATGGTTCATGCTGTGCCGATTCCGGGGGGTGATCGAGCGGACGCCGACCGGCCGGAAATGTCGGCGCAATCGTGTCAGTCGATGCTATCGGCAAAGTCGACACCACTCCTTGACGGCAAATCCCCTTCATTCGCCCCAAATTAAGGTTGGGCGAAGGGAGCATGTTCAAACGGCCCGCCAATCATGGAAGCCGAGCGGTACCCGGCTGCGCCGTCCGACGATTCGGCTCAAGATGCCGATAGGCGTCGTCCGGGGAGGAGTCGCCCGCGGGGAAGCAGTAGGGTGCGTGGAGTCTTCGGAACGCACCGTCATCGGAGGTGCCGGTCCGCAACCGGTGCGTTCCGAAGACTCCACGCACCCTACACGCTACAACTCGTCCCGGGCCTCACGCCGCAGCCGACTCGTTCGCTTTGGGCGCGCCTTGCACCAGGCGCTGGATGATCACTTCGGCCGTGCGGCAGGTGGCGCCGGTCATGTAGATCCGCTGGCGAATCTGTTCGAGTTCGCTGCGGGCGTCGTCGAGTTTCTGATGGTCGCTCAACCAGCGATCGACCTCTTCCACGACGGCTTCTGTCACCGGCGCGGGACTGCCGACGCTGATGAATTCCGGCATCACCGTGCGGCCGGCGATCAGATTCGGCAATGACATGTACTTGCAGGTGATCAGCAACCGGCCGAGGAAATACGTCGGCCAGGTCGTCCGATACAGGACGACCGCGGGTGTCCTTCGAGCCAGCATCTCCAGGCTCACCGAGCCCGAGACCATGATCGCACAGTCGGCCAGTTCGATGATCTCCGATGTCTTGCCGACGAAGAACGAGATCGGCAGCGACTCCTGCAACTCTTCGTACTGTTGAATGCAGAACTGACGCTGGCTTTCCTTGTAGTTGGCGACGAGGAAGTTGACCTCCGGATGCTTGGCGTGCAGTCTGCGGGCGGCATCCAGCATTAGCGGCCAACTGCGCGTCACTTCCTGACCGCGTGAACCGGGCAGCAGTGCCACGGTCCGAGAAGTCTCCGAGGTCCATTCGCGGCAGAACGATTCGTCGAGTTGATGCTCGGCCACCTCGTCGAAGAACGGATGTCCGACGTACAGGACCGGTATCCCCCGTTCGGCGTACCAGTCGGTCTCGAACGTCAACCCGGACAACACCAGGTCGACATTTCGCCGCACCCGCTTGATCCGCCACGGAGCCCACGCCCACAACTGCGGCGGCAGGTAATAGACCACGGGAATCCCGGCCCGTTTGGCCTTCCACGCAATCCACCAGTTGAAGCCGGGGAAGTCGACCAGCACCACCAGGTCCGGCTTGTGCCGCTTGAAATACTCTTCGGCCTCTTTGACCAGGCGGTAAAACTTGAGAATCAGCGGCAGCACATGAAAGAGGCCCATCACGGCCAGGGTCGTCAGCGGAAACAGGATCTGGCAGCCGATCCGCTCCATCAACGGACCGCCAAATCCCGACACGCGCAGATTGGGCAGACGGCTCCTGAGTTCGCCGATCAGGTGCGCCGCATGCTGGTCACCGCTGGGTTCACCCACGGAAAAGAACACATGCATCGCCGCCACCACTCCTTTCGCGCCCGCCACCGACACTCCATTGCGAATCCCGCAGCGCAAGGGTTCTCAGAAATCCGGCGGACCGTCAAGACGGATCGCGACGGGGAGGCAGAATTGCAAAGTGACAATTGAAAAGTGCAAATTGCAAATTGAGAAGAGGTGCGTCAGGGCATTCACCTCAATTTGGACATTGCGGCCAGCACTCATCACTGACGCGCCCGACAAAAGTCCTGGTAGCGTGGGCTTTAGCCCACGCGGAAGCATTATCTCCCGAGAAGCGTGGGCTGAAGCCCACACTACTTTGAATTTTGTCGGGCGTGTCATCACTGCCCACTGCCCACTGCCCACGGCCCACTCTTTCCGCCGGACTTCTCGAGCAATCGCGTGGGCCCCAGTGTCATTCCCCGGTCGACCGCTTTGCACATGTCATACACCGTCAGCGCGGCGACAGAGACGGCTGTCAGAGCTTCCATTTCGACTCCCGTCCGTCCGTGAACCCGCACGGTGGCTTCGATCCGAATTGTCGTCAGGTTGACCGGCTGAAGATCGACATCGACACCGTCGATTCCGAGCGGATGGCATAACGGAATCAGGTCGGCGGTCCGTTTGGTCGCCATGATCCCGGCGAGTCTGGCGACTTCCAGGACGTCCCCCTTGGCCACGCGGCGGTCGACGATCAACGTCAGCGTCTCGGGCTGCATCACCACGAAGCTCTCGGCGCGAGCCATGCGCTGCGTGACGTCCTTCGCACCGACGTCGACCATTCGACTGGCGCCGTGTTCATCGAAATGCGTCAGTTCGGACATGAGGAACGCCCTGTTGAAAAAGCCGTAGCACGGACGCCTCGTCCGTGCTTTTCGAGTCGAGATTCGCTCGGACGAGGCGTCCGAGCTACGAAGTTCAACACGCTGCGATACCTCACGCG
>JAYTIB010000049.1:0-6714 GCA_043732205.1 Schlesneria sp.
GCGGACATCCTCGATGAGAACAAGGATCTGTCGTTCCCCGAGTCGGTGATCGACTTGATCAGCGGCAAGATGGGACAGCCGCCGGGTGGCTTCCCGCCGCAGGTTCAGGCCCGGATTCTTCGCGGCAAACCGGTCGTCACCGGACGCCCCGGAGAAAGCCTCGCGCCGGCCGACTTCAAAGTGGCCGCCGACAAGGTTCGCACCATTCTGAAGCGCGAGCCGTCGAACCGGGACGTCATCACATGGCTGCTGTACCCGAAGGTCTTCGAAGAATTCGCGGCGCATGTCGAGAAGTACTCGGACACGAGCGGACTGCCGACGCCGGTGTTCTTCTATGGGCAATCTCCGGGCGAAGAGATCGCCGTCGACATCGAGCCGGGCAAGCGGTTGATTGTCCGTTTCCTGACGATCGGCGATCCGCATGCCGATGGCCAGCGCACCCTGTTCTTCGAATTGAACGGCCAGCCGCGCGACGTGACGATCGTCGACAAATCGCTGGAGCCGGATGCGGCCTCGAACATCAAGGCGGACCCGGCCAACCCGAAACATCTGGGAGCGAGCATGCCCGGTATGGTCGTCACCGTGGCCGTTCAACCGGGCGACAGCGTGAAGAAGGGGCAGAAGCTGTTCAGCCTCGAAGCGATGAAAATGGAAACCAATCTGACGGCCGAACGCGACGGCAAGATCGGTCAGATCCTCGTCAAACGCGGAACCCAAGTCGCCGCGGGGGATCTGCTGATGATGTTCGAATAGACATCAAGCCAGCGAGACGTCTTTGGGAGTGCTCCGGCTTTTGTGGGAGTGCTCCGGCTTGACGGAGCTTTGGAATGCGGCTCGGCCGCTTTCGTTGGATTCCGCGACAGCGCCCTTTCGAGCGAACTGCCAAAGCGGCTTCGCCGCAATTCAAAATTCCAAAGCTCCGTCAAGCCGGAGCACTCCCAAAGTGCGGAGCGCGTCTCACGCCGCGCGGCGGGGCGCGTGTGGAGCTTGCGGTGTCTGACCGCGGCGGCGACGCAGGAGCAGTCGGTATGCGGAGTGCGGCGGGGCCAGGCGGCGGAGATGATCGCCAGGTCGATCTTGCCGCGGTATTCCGACCAAACGTGTTGGTACATCATGTCGGCGACGGACAACCCAACTGCTGTCGCTCGACAGCCCGCACAAGCGCGTGATACCTTCCCCCGCAGTGAAGGTATCGCATCAATTCGGACCAGACAGATGACCGCAACCAGTCCGCGCCGCGCCGTGGTGCTCGTCAGCGGCGGACTTGATTCCGCCACGATTCTCGCCCTGGCCAAGGCAGACGGCTTTGATCCCTGCGCGATTTCATTCGACTACGGACAGCGCCACCGGTTTGAGTTGGAAGCGGCCGGTCGGGTCTGTGCCGCGGCCGGTGTGAGGCGTCACATCGTCGTGCCGCTGGATCTGCGGGCCTTCGGTGGGTCCGCCCTGACCGATGACATCGCGGTCCCGAAAGATCGCAGCGACGCGCAGATGTCCGCCGGAATTCCGATCACGTACGTTCCCGCTCGCAACACGATCTTCCTGTCGGTCGCACTCGGATGGGCGGAGGTCTTGGGGGCGTCGGACCTGTTCATCGGTGTGAATGCCGTCGACTACAGCGGCTATCCCGACTGCCGGCCCGAGTTCATCGCCGCGTTTCAACAGTTGGCCAGACTCGCGACCAAGTCTGGTGTCGAACAGACGGCGGACTGGCGCATCCACGCTCCGTTGATCGCGCTCAGCAAGGCCGAAATCATCCGGCGCGGAATGGCACTGGGAGTCGACTACGGGCTGACGCATAGCTGCTACGATCCCGACGGACGGGGACGGGCGTGCGGACACTGCGATTCCTGTCAGTTGCGGCTGAAGGGGTTTGCCGAAGCGGGCCTGGTCGATCCGGCCCCGTACGTGACCGCGTGCTGACAGAGAATTGAGTCTGCCGAAGTGCGAATTGCCGAGGTGTTCCAATCGATTCAAGGGGAGGGCGAGTTCTCCGAAACGCCGTCGGTGTTCGTGCGGACCACGGGCTGCAATCTGCGCTGCTGGTTCTGTGACACGCCCTACACCTCGTGGCAACCCGAGGGAACGCTGCGAGACTGGCGTGAACTGCTCGACGATGTCCTGCGGATCGACTGCCCGCACGTCGTGTTGACCGGCGGGGAACCGATGCTGCAGCCGGCGATCGTTCCGCTGTCGCAGGCCCTGCGCGAGGCGGGCCGGTTCGTCACGATCGAAACGGCCGGCACGGTGTTCCGCCCCGTCGCCGCCGACTTGATGTCGATCAGTCCCAAGCTGTCGAACTCGGCGCCGCGCGAGACCGGGCGCTGGCGGCTTCGGCACGAACGCGACCGACAGCGGCTTGACGTGATCGGGCTATTGATCGAACGGTTCCACCATCAGTTGAAGTTTGTGATCGATGAACCGCGCGATCTGGACGAAGTCGTCGAGTATCTGTGCATGCTGCCGAAAGTGAGCCCGGACCGCGTCTGGCTGATGCCGCAGGGAGTGACCGCGGCCGAACTGTCGGCCCGGTCAGACTGGCTGGCCCCGGCCGCCGCACAGCTTGGCTATCGACTCTCGCCGCGCCGCCATATCGAGATGTTCGGCCACACCCGCGGCACGTGATCGGCACGCGAACATGCGGCGTGGGTGACTCCCCGATAATCGCTCCGCGAGACATGGCTGCGACAGAGTCGAGAAGGGGCGCATGAATAACAGTCGTGATCTTGCGGGAACCAACCGTAGCACGGACGCCTCGTCCGTGCGGCAAGGCGTGACCATCTATCGAATGTGGCCGCACGGACGAGGCGTCCATGCTACGAGAGTTGTTGAAGCGCCGATCCCACGTCGCGGCGAAAGCAACCGGGCACGGTGTCGACGATGACAAGGCTGGTTCCTGACTGATATCGTTGTCGCGACACGTCCATTCACATCTCGCTCTTTCGGAACCAACATCATGAGAACGCCGGGAACAATTTCGTTGTGTGTCGCAATGACTGCGATGGCGCTGGCGGGGGGCCGGACTGAAGCCCAGGTGCCAACCAAGCTGCTCCGGTGGGTTCCGGCCGATGCCAATGCGGTTGTTGTGCTTGACGTGGACGCGTTGTTCCATTCCCCGCTGGCGACGCGCGAGAACTGGAGGAAGAAGGCCGCCGATCAGTTTGCGAACCAGGAGTTCAATGTCCCACCGGAAGCCCAACCCGTCTATCAAAGCTATTCGTACGGAGCGGGTCGGGTCGGGCCGTATGGATCGTATGGCGGGTACTCGTTCTCGGGTTCGGTTCGCGTCGCAGCCGATCGCGCCCAGATCCGCATTGAGGAACACGCCAACGCGGCCCAGGTGAAAAACTCGGAGATGAAACAGATCGAGGATGGGATGGCTCAGATCCGCCGCGCGATGACCGAGCGGTACAACGCCGAGTTTTAACCCTCAATCCAGCGAAGTCCCCAAACCCCACCGAGCTTGTCTCATTCGTATCGACACAACTTTTGGGCCGCGTGCGATTCCAGGCCAGGTGCGAATGCCACCTGCGGTCAGGCAGATTTCCGCACGCGACCCATTCGCTGTCTCCCTCAATTCGCTGTCGATCTCACCGTCAGGACGAAGAGGCGACAGCGAATGTCAGAATCGGAGACGCACTCCAAGCGACAAGCATCGAACAGGGACTCGATCGTCGAGTTGTGTAGAGACCAATGAGACAAGCTCGGTGGGGTCGCTTATTTGAGGAGTAGTCATCCATCACTCCGCGGGAGCACTACGCGGCGCTGATTCGCCGGACGCCGGTGATCCGCTCGATCGAGAACGGACCCAATTCGCGCGGCTCGATGTCCGGAGTTTCACTTCCCCAGAGGATCAACTGTCCCTGCTGGCTGGCCCGCGAATCGGGAAAGCCCCGGACGGTCCGGCCATCCTGGAGTTCGACTTCGACCTCGGTGGTTTCTTCGATGCCCAGCGCTTCGTGAACCAAGTCTGGAAACCGCGACCAAGCCCACGGCCACAGGGTTTTTTCGGCGGCGACCTTTCCCGCGATGTCCAACCATTCCAACTCAGCCTGCTTCAGCGCGGCCAATGTCGCGGTGCGGCACCACGGCTGCAGGATCTCTGCAATCCACGCCTTGCGGGATGCCACGAGTTCATCGAAATCCGCCACGTCACTCCGCTCCTTGAATTGACCGATGAAAACAGTACGGCCAAGGGTGGGCCGTCTTAGGCAGTCCGCAGGAAAACAACTACCAATGACGTGGGACGGATTTCCAATCCGTCCGTCAACACCGGACGGATTGGAAATCCGTCCTACCGCCGCAATGCCCGCCAGACTTCGCCTGCGATTTGATCGACCGGTTTGATCCGCCCGCCGTCCAGGCAATCGATGCGAATCCATCCCGCCTCATGCGAGGCCAATTGGGCATAGACATCGTGGACCTTTTGCAGGTACGCCGGATCGGACTCCTGCAGGTCCGCCGCCCGTTCGGTGTAGGATCGCCGGGCCTTCAGCGCGATCAACTCCGTGGCCTGCTGAACCGGCAGGTCCAGGAACAGCGTGCGATCGGGGTGTGGCAACTCGTACAGTTCGTGCTCGACGTAGCGCACCCAGTCGATCAATTCCCGTCGCTCGGCACCTTCCAACTTGGCCGCCTGGTGCGCGATGTTCGAGGCGACATAGCGGTCGCACAGGACGATGTCGTTCTCGGCGATTGCCTGCTGCAGCAGCCGGCGCGACTCGAAGCGGTCCCCGGCAAACAGCAGCGAGACCAGGAACGGACTCACCTGGTTCAGATTCCCGAACCGGCCATTCAGGAAGTCGCCGATCTTCGCGCCGAACCGCGTGTCGCGATACCGGGGGAAGCTGAACAGTTCGCACTTGGTTCCGGCGGCCTGCAACGATTCACACAGGCGCGCGGCCTGCGTTCCCTTGCCCGATCCGTCGATCCCTTCGATGGCCACCAACAGTCCCACGACCACACCTTCCAAACGCGGGCATTCGTCACACGGTCGCGTTGCTGAGCAGTGCGACCGCATCGTCGGCCGTCTTGGCCATCGTAAAGTAGTCGCTCAGCTTGGACGTCAGCATGACGTCTTCGACCATTCCGTGGACGCCGCAGACGACCAGCCGACCGTCGCGCCGGTGCAGGTTGCGATGCAGCGAGATCAGCTTGCCCAGCGCCGCACTGGTCATCACCGTGACAAGGCGCAGGTCGACGGCCAACAGGCGGCAGCCGAAGTGCTCGACGAGTGTCGAAAACTCCTGGCCCAGTTCTTCGATATTCTGTTCTTCTGAAAGCTTGGAACGGGTGATATGCGCGACCAGAACCGGCCCCCGTTCTTCGAGGGTCATGAATGCCGGGTTGAATTCACTGAGCGAAGTCATCCGCTTGTCTCCCGTTCCGCCTCCAGGCACTGTTCAATGACCCGGACTCCGCGTCCGCGAATCATCCGGCTCACATCGTCACGCTGACCGGGGATTTCGACCGGTGCGTATCGCCGGTCGGTCCCGTGGACCCAGCCGGGACGAAGATCGAGTTGGCCTTCAACCAGCACTTCCACATCCCGTCCGACCAGCGACGCATAATACTGCCGGGCGAGCTCGCGCTCCAGTCGTTCAAGCGTCTGCGTGCGCGCTTCGCGGATTGTCCCGTGAACCTGATCCGGCAGGGTGGCGGCCGGCGTGCCGCGGCGGACGCTGTACGGAAAGATGTGGATCTTCATGAACCCGGCCCGGCGGCAGGCCAGCAGCGTCTCCTCAAATTCATCGTCGGTCTCGCCGGGAAACCCGACGATCACATCCGTCGTGAAGGCGGGATTGTCGAGTCGGTCGCGCATCTGATCGATCGTTTTCATAAACGTTTCGATGGTGTAGCGCCGCCGCATGCGTCGCAAGACGGTGTTGGATCCGCTCTGCAGGGCCGGATGAAACTGCGGACACAGGTGCTCGCAGTCTGCCGCGGCGGCGATGAAATTCTCGTCAATCTCGGCCGCTTCGATGCTCGACAACCGCATCCGCCAGCGGCCAGGGATCCGGTCCAGACGCCGAAACAGGTGCGGCAATCGAAACGGCGGCAAGCCCGACCGGCCGCGCGTCGTATCCACGCCGTAGTGTCCGACGTGGATCCCGGTCAGGATGATCTCCTGATGCCCATTGTCGATCAGCCGGCGAACCTCGTCCTCAATGTCCTCCGGGGATCGGCTGCGCAATCCGGGGCGGACCTGCGGAATGATGCAATAGGTACACTTCAAGATGCACCCATCCTGGACCTTCACGTACGCGCGCTTGCGGCCTTCGAAACGGCTGATTCCCGAGGGCATGTCGTGTATGCCGTGCCGGGCGAGGATGTCGGGCAGCTCGCGCTTGTCGGTCACGACTTCGAACACCGATGGCAGCGAACTGACCGCGCGGGGATCGCGCGTGGCGTAGCACCCCATCACCAGTGTGCGCGTTCCGGGATTCTGTTTGGCCAACTGCCGAATGACCTGGCGCGAGCGCGAGTCGCCGTTGTTGGTCACGGTGCAGGTGTTGACCACGCACAGATCGGCCGGCTCATCCGTTGCGGCTTCGCGGAAGCCGTTGCGTTCCAAGGTTTCCAGTACGAGTTGAGTCTCGTACTGGTTGACCTTGCAACCCAACGTCACCAGCCGGCATGTTCTCAGAGCCGCCGAATTGTCCGTCATGGGATTCACCGTCGATGCGGACCACCGCGACCCCGCGGTGCTCCCTC
>JAYTIB010000050.1:0-2520 GCA_043732205.1 Schlesneria sp.
CTCGCGGCGGCGGACCGGACCGCGATACCATGCTCCGCTCTGAGTGGAAGCCGAAGTCGTGAGTCAGGAACCGCCGATGGATCGTTCGCGCAAGTCGCAGGCCTATCACGTCGCATGGTATGTCGACGTCGAATCAGTCCGGCACGATGTGACGGTTCGGATTGAGGACGGACGCCTGCTGGAAATTGTTTCCGGATGCACGGCCGATGCTGTCGAATTGGGATGCGTGGCCCTGATTCCCGGCTTGGTGAACGCGCACACGCATCTGGAATTCAGCCTGCTCCCCGAGCCGATCTCCACGACGGGACGGTTCACCGACTGGATCCGCCGCGTGGTGGCGTATCGGCGGGAACATGCTGAAGTGACGTCATCGGCGATCCGGGCGGGTGTGGCCGAGTCCCTGCGAGCGGGAACCACAATGATCGGCGACATCGCCACCACCGGCTGGGCTCCGCGCGATTATTCCGCGGCGGGATTCTCGGGAGTTGTGTTTCAGGAACTGCTGGGGCTGGGTGACGAGCGGGTCGCGTCTCAGTGTGAGCTCGCGCGATCGATTTCCGCGCATCCAACGCCGAGTCAAGCGGCGTTGGCCGAGATGCCGGTGCAGTTCGGTCTCAGTCCGCACGCTCCGTACAGTGTTCATCCCGACATCTTTCGCACGGCGGTCGAGGTGGCGAACGAGTTCTCGCGACCGGTCGCCATGCATCTGGCAGAGACTCCCGCGGAACTGGAACTGCTCGCCGACGGGACCGGCGAGTTTCGAGAACTGCTGACCGAGTTTGGGATTTGGCGTGAAGGGTTGTTCGGCGGTCAAACGCCCACTGGCTCTCACTTTGATTCAGTAACCCGAAGCGTAAGCGAGGGAAACAAGGGGAAACGCCTCTTACGCTCGCCCTCGCCCTCGCTCACGAGTCGGGTTACTAATGTGAGTGCCATTGCGCAAACGCCACTCGATTACCTGAAGCGACTGGCCGCGTGTCCGCGCGCGTTGGTCGTGCATGGCAATTACCTCGACGATGGTGAGTTGCAGTTTCTGGCCGCTCATCCGCAGATGACGCTCGTCTATTGCCCGCGGACTCACGCGGCGTTCGGACACCGCGAGCATCCGTGGCGGCGACTGTTGGAACTGGGCGGCTCGGTCGCGCTCGGCACCGACAGCCGGGCCTCGAATCCCGACTTGAGCCTGTTCGCCGAACTGCAATTCCTCGCCGCGCGGCATCCGGATGTTTCTCACATCGAGTTGTTGAAACTCGGCTCGCACTCCGGCCGCGCCGCGCTGCTCGGTGATGCCGCCGATTGCGACCGCGCTGATTTCTGCGTGGTGGAATGGGACGCGACGTCGAGTCCCGATCCCGTCCACAATCTGTTCGCCGCCGGAAACAAGGTTGTGGGGACGATGATCGGCGGCGACTGGCGCTTCACGGCCGACGGGTTCTCGGTGGCAGACGGATCGACCTCGTGCGGGCGGGGATGAGATGTTTTCGTTTAACCGCGTGGGCATCGCCCCGCGCGTCTTGGGCGTGAATCGCCGCTCACGCGCGGGGCGATGCCCACGCGGTTAAACGACTCACCTTCGTTTGCGCTTCAGGCTTCAATTTCTTGGAAGTGGCGGTGGTCTCGTTGCAATTCGTCGGGCGCAGGCTACGCTGCTGCCGAGTTCGGGGATCTGATTTTCTTGTGAGTCCGACATGACGCAGGCTGCCATTTCTTTTTCCGCCGGTTCGGCCGACGTTTCGGCCGCCAATGACCCGGAATTTCTGAAGGCGATTGACTGGGAACGGGGTGCCGACGCGGTGATGCGCGCGGCGGCCACAGCAGGAGACGTCAACGGGTTTGTCGCCGCCTGTCAGAAACGGATCGGACAATCCGGCGGCGAAGCGGCGGCGTTTGGCGCCACCATCCTGTGGTCGCAAGCTGCGTTCCCAGACGAGGCGGAGTTGGTTCCGCTGTTGGAAGAGGCGGCCGGTGTCGCATCCGTCCCGCGGAAGGGACAGCGGCGTCCGGCACAGAAGTCGACCCGCAACTTCGCGCAGCGCGTCGAGGCACTCGTTTACGCGCTGACCGGCGAGCCGCAGACTGTTCAGACCGCCAATGCCGTGTTCGCGCTGGCTGCCAGCTTGGAACTGCTCGCGTATGCGGGGGGACGGTTGAGATCCGCGCAGTACTGGCGACTGTGGCGGTACTCGCTGCTGCAGGCGATTCACTTGACGCGCGATTTGGCGGACGCAGTCGATCCGACGGTTCCCGCCGATGTCGACTTGATGGAACGGGGCGAGATTCCGTTTGTGGCCGGCCTGATGTTCGAGGGGATTGTCGGCGCGTCGCAATTGGTGAAGTCGGGCAAGAAGGCGTTGTCCAAGGAACTGGTTGAAAACACCGACACCGATGGAACGCCGCATGCCGATCTGGTCGAACGCCTGCCGCTGTGGCTGGCGTCACTTGTGCGCGTTACTCGCATCGCACGCGGGTTCGATGTGCGGCTGTGGACGCGCGATCAGGACGAGTTGTTGAAGTCCGTCG
>JAYTIB010000051.1:0-2519 GCA_043732205.1 Schlesneria sp.
GAATACGCAGGAATCGCCCCTCACCGATCAACCCAACTCCGCTCGGAAACCGGCCATTCAAGACGGCGGCGACAAGTCAAAGTCTCAGGCCCCGTTGCCCCCCGCCCCGCCGCTGGTGATCACTTCCGCCGACGATCCGGCAGCGCCAAGCGACGGCTTCGAGTCTCCGGTCATCACGCCTGATGACGGCATCTGGGCGGCCACACCCGTCGCTCCCAAGCCGGTCGATGAAGAGTCAATCGCTTCGGACGACAACGGGCTCGAACTCCCCAAGACAGCCGATCCGCCGGGTGAACTGACCGTCGACGCGACCGAGCCCGCGGTCGTCCCAGAGGAGGCCCCACTGGTGGAAGCCAAGGTCGTGCAACAGGCGACACCCGATGCCGACGAACTGTCGAACGTGTTCGAAGGGGACGACAACGCCCCGGAATCGCCGATGAAAGACAGCGAAGAACTGACCGGACTGGAATGGGCTCAGGAGGATCTCGCGCGGGACAAGGCCGCCGTCGAGGCGGGCACCAAGGCTGCGGTGACAAGCGGGGATTACCTGCGCGGATTCTGTCCGGTGGCGCTGCGCGACGAACGGCGTTTGGCGCAGGTCAGCGACGACTTCTCCACCGAATATCAGGGACAGATTCATCGCTTCAGTTCCGCCGAAGCCCGCGACCAATTCGTGGAGCACCCCGAATGGTACGTCCCCGCCGCCGGGGGATTGGATGTCATTGAAGTCAAACGGGGCCAGGCCGGGACACAGGGTTCTCTTGACTACGCCTGTTGGTTCCGACATCGGCTGCACATGTTCAACAGCGCCGAAAACCTGGCCGCCTTTCGGGCCGCACCCCGGGATTTCGTCGCCCGCCCCTGAGCCCGCGACCCGACTCCACGGCGAACAATTGCGACCTGACGAAGTCATGCGACAGAGCCCGACCGCTCCGACTGCCACTGTGCGGTCGGGGCGGTGAGCTTTGTTGCCGGACTCTCACGCGCCGCGCGAAGCGTTTCATTGCCACGGCCCGGTATCACTGCTTTTCGTACTTATTCGCGCTCCGTTTGATTCGCGCGGACGAAAACGATTTCCGCGCGAATCAAACGGAGCGCGAATGAGGAGCAGGGCTGTCGAGCTGGATCGAACACTTACACCGATCCCGGGCATGAATGAGATGTTTTCGTTTAACCGCGTGGGCATCGCCCCGCGTGTTTTGAGCGTGAATCATCGCTCACGCGCGGGGCGATGCCCACGCGGTTAAACGACTCACCCTCGGCATTGCCGCACGTTTCAAACGGACAGCCGCGCGAACTTTGCCGGCAGCGGCTATCATCACGCCCGTCGACTCCGCAACCGCCGTGTCCCCCGTGATCGCGCGGCGTTGGCGTCCTCCAACGGCGGTTACTCTGTCTGCTCCCTGGAGAGCGCGTTTCATGACGACTGTGCCTCGATTCAATTTGCTCCTGATGGCAAGCCTCGCGGTCGGGTTGCTTGGCTGCGGCGGTGCGACCCCTTCGTCAAAGCCATCGTCACCGGACCCCGGACTCAAATCGACGCCCGGTGACAAACTCGTCGACAAGCCGGCTGACGGGAAATCATCAGGCACGACGAACGACGTCAAACCGCCTCAACCTCCGCCAATCGACGAGAAGTCCGCCGCTGCGGCAATCTTGAAAACTCTCAAGGCATTGGAGGCGGGAAACCTCGCCGAGGCTTCCGATTTTCTGCCACCGGCTTACCACGCGGACATGGATGGATTGCTTCACGAGTTCGCCGACCGGATGGACCCCGAGGTCTGGTCCCGGTTGATCGGCACCGGTCGCAAGAGCATCGAAGTGCTGCGGACGAAGCGGGATTTCATTCTGGCTCTGGATCTCTTTCGTGATCGCCCGGAAGTCGAGCCCTATCGAAAGCATTGGGATTCGACCCTGCAGTTCCTGGCGACGTTCGCGGCCAGCGATGCCGCCGACTTGCCGAAGCTCAAGCAAGCCACCGCCCGGTCATTGCTGCCGGGCAAGGCGTCACCCGCGCTGCACCAGTTCGACGTGATCGGCTTGGCACTGGGAGCGAACCTGGCGCGACAGTTTGTCGGAGTCACCGTGACCCCCGTGCGAACCGACGGACCCGAACAAATCGTCGCCCTCCGCGGACCGAACGACGAGCAGCCGACCGAAATCACGTATGTGCAAGTCGACGGACAGTGGCTCCCGAAATCGCTGGTCGAACATTGGAACGAGGGAATCGAAGCCGACCGCGAATGGCTGCGGAAACTTCCCGATCGAATCAAGACCGTCAAGCCGCGGCTGCTGGAAGCCCTGTCGCAATCCGACGAGATCCTCGACCAACTGCTGGCCGCCACCACCCGCGAGCAGTTCGAACAGGCGGCCGGTCCGGCCATCCTATCGCTCGCCACCGCCTGGCCCAACCTGCAGTCGATGGCGCGACAGGCGGTGTCGGGGCAGGGGGAGTTGCCGCGCGTCACGATCTCGATCAATCGCGAATTGACCGAGCGTGAACTGAACAAACTGGTCGC
>JAYTIB010000052.1:0-2518 GCA_043732205.1 Schlesneria sp.
AGCTATGCACCCGCACGTTGTAGCCCAGCACCGACCGCAGGACCGTGCCACCCGAAATGATGCTGCCCGAACAGACCAGGCTGTCCATCGCATGACCGACGCGCGGCTGGGCTCCGTCGTACTGGGCGAACACAAACTTCGGGGGCGGCTGCTGGGGCTGATAGGTGCGCAGCGGCCAGTCGCGGTCATACAAGTTCAGTTCGGGGTCCACCCTGATCAGGTCCATGTTCGCATCATAGATGGCGTCGAGAGTGCCGACATCGCGCCAGTACAGCGTGCGACCCGTGTTCTTGTCGCGGAACGGATACGCGCGGACCAGGTGTGAGTCAATCAGCGACGGGATGATGTTGCGGCCGAAATCGTGGGCGCTCTTCGGATCGGAGGCGTCGGCGATCAACCGGTCGAACAGGAAGTTCGTGTTGAAGACATACACGCCCATCGAGCCCAGGCAGCGTGTGGGGTCGTCCGGCATCGGCTTGGGATGCTCGGGCTTTTCCTGGAATTCGACAATGCGGTTGTCCTTGTCGATCTGCATCACTCCGAACTGCGTTCCCTCTTCCAGCGAACACGGCAGGCACGCGACCGTCACCACGGCACCCGATTCGATGTGGTCGCGGATCAACCCGGAATAGTCCATCTTGTAGATGTGATCCCCCGACAGAATCACCAGCAGATCGGACTGGCATTTTTCGATGGAGTAGATGTTCTGATAAACGGCGTCGGCCGTCCCCTTGTACCAGTCTTCGTGCAGCCGTTGCTGCGGGGGGAGGATGTCGATGAACTCGTCCAGTTCGCGGCAGAGGAATCGCCAGCCGAGATTCATGTGCCGGTCCAGGCTGACCGCCTTGTACTGCGTCAGCACCAGGATCTTCCGCAGTCCGCTGTTGATGCAGTTGGAGAGCGTGAAGTCGATGATCCGGTAGGCCCCGCCGAACGGGACGGCAGGCTTGGCCCGGTCGCGCGTCAACGGCTCCAGACGCGTCCCCTTGCCCCCCGCCAGAATCAGTGCCATCACGCTTCGCATATTTGTTTTCCTTGCCGGTTAATCGTCCGTCATTCCGCCAGCTTGCCGAAGCCGGTGTCACCGTCTGTTGCACCACTCGTAGCACGGACGCCTCGTCCGTGATTCCCGTTGGAATTCGGACGGACGAGGCGTCCGTCCCACGTCTTTCAACGGGCTATAAATCACTCCGCCACCGCTGTCAGCAACTGTAACAGGGCTTCACGAATCTTGGGTTCCGCGTCGCTGGCCAGGTAGCTGGACCGGGCGCGCCAGGTTTCATACCCACCCAACTGATGCTGTTCCGGTGTGGGCAGGTATCCGTTGTAGCCGTTGGCCAGTTCAATCGTAAATGTCCGCTTGAGCGGACTCTGTTTCTTGATCGCCAAGCCGGTTTCCGTGAATGTTTCGCACGGGCTGGAGACGATTCCCAGCGAACCGATGCGAATCGCCTGTAGCCTGGCCTTCACGGTGCGCGGGTACTTGGCCAGCAGCGTCGTTTCGCGGGCATAGACCAGCGGCAACCCTTTCAGCGGGCGTTCCGTCACGTCGCTCAACTGCTTCTCGGCGCGGGCCAAGTCATCAGGCGATGGCAGCCGCACACCGAGCTCGACTTCAGTCTCTTTCACGCGCAGCGGCAGCGCGTCGTGGTATTGGATGTCGCCATACGCCTTGCTCACCGCTTGAGCCACCACTTCCGCCACGAATCCCATTTGTTCGTACGGCTCACGCTTCGGCCCCGCTTTCAAGCTGAAGTTGACGTTGTTGACATCGGCACTGGTCCCATTGGACATGATCCCGACGAACGCCGGCGGTCCCTTGACGTGCCGCGCGATCCGCGCGGCGAACTCGCCGAAGTAGTCCGCCGAAACAACCGGTCCCGACACCCCGCCGACATAGTGCAGCGAGTAATTGGCCAGCAGCGCGATCGGCCGTCCGTCGCGCGATTGAACCGACAACACGGAGACCTGCGGGTCGACGGGACCGGCGGGACGGTCGACCTGCGGATTGCTGTAACCGGGGTTCATCTTGACGCGGTCCGTCCGCCCGCCGAACGGGTCGTCCACCGTTTCCCCCTCCCTGACCAACCAGCGGCGGTTGAAGAGTTGCGACGGCTCGTCGACCGCCGTCCAACCGATCCGCGCGGGTTCCCGCCGGCGAAAGGCCCGGTCGATTCCCGCCGCGATCTGTTCGACGAGGAACTGCGAATACTTCGGATCGGGATCGCTTTGAAAGACGCCCGCCACGGTCGGACACGAATGCGCGTGCGTGGCCGAAATGAGAATGTTCGAAGCGGGGATGCCGGTCGCAACACTGGCCCGCTGCCGCGCCGCGTCGATCAGTTCGCGCGGGATCATGCAACTGTCACAGACGACGATGGCCAGCGACGCTTCGCCGTTGGACACCACCAGGCAGCGGGCATGCAGCGGATCATGCGCCGACTTGGCGAGGAAGTCGGCCATGTTGCCATTCACGGAAATGGGAAAGTCCGGCGGCGTGATGTCCTGCGCGACGGCA
>JAYTIB010000053.1:0-2516 GCA_043732205.1 Schlesneria sp.
GGGAGGCTGATCCTGATGCGACGATTATTGGCGATGGCCTGCGTACTCAGTTGCTTGCCGTGGGGCGTGGTTTCGGCGAAGGAGATCTTCGTCGACAACCTGGTCGGGAGCGACGCGTTTGACGGACTGCGGAACCTTCCCGGAGACGGCGGCGGCGGGCCGGTCCGCACGTTGCGGCGGGCGATGCAGGTGGCGGGCTTCGCGGATCAGATCGTGCTGACCCGTCCCGGCGCGGTCTATTACGATTCGCTGTCACTCACCGGGGCCCGCAACAGCGGGACGAAGCAAAACCCGTTCACGCTGATCGGCAACGGAGCCATCTTGAGCGGAATGCGCGCGGTTCCGCCGGAAGGTTGGCGACCGGCGGGTCCGGAGTTGTGGAAGCTGACACTGACCCGCAAGGGTTATTATCGTCTGCTGCGCGACGGACATCCGTTGCTCGAAGCTCGCTCCGAAAACGGTGTCAATCCCTTGAGCACACTGGCCGCGGGCGAATGGGCGGCGTGGCAGGGGAGCGTCTACTTCCGTTCAGACGGTGATGCACCTTCCACGCAACAGTTCGCCTATTCAGCCGATCAGACCGGCCTGTCGCTGTATCAGGTCGACAACGTCCGGATCGTCGATCTGACGCTGCGCGACTTCCGGTTCGACGGCATCAATGCCCAGAACATGTGTGAGGGCGTGAAGCTCGAAAACGTCACCTGCCTCAACAACGGCCGAGCCGGCCTCGCCGTCAGCGGTTCCTCACACGTCGAAGTGGTGGGCGGCCGGATGACAGGCAACGGCCGCCACCAAGTCCGCATCGCCCATCCAGCCGGAGCGGAACTGCGCGACGTGACCCTCGACGGCGAACCAAACGTCGTGCCGTGAGCCCGGTTTCTCGCACGAGTTCCATCCTCTTGCGCCTGGCTCCGATCACTCGGGCGGTGTGGCGTAGCAAACGCTGGGGCTCGAAGACTCGACCCCAGCCACCCAACGCCCAGGTCAGGCCGACCGGACAAGCGGCGCGAACAACGACAGACGATCAACGAAGCCGAAGATCTTCGCAGGCCCAAAACCCGCCGCTTGTCCGGGTCGGCTTGAACCGCTTGTGGGGCGATTGCATTTGTGGCATGAAGTCACGCCAAAGCGTGCTGGCGGCCCGTGTCAGATGCAGCACCAGGTTCAGCCTCTTGTCTGTCCGGAGTGACCGACGCGGCCTCGAAGTTGCGATGGAACTGCCACACGGCTTCCAGAAGTTCCGCGTCCGAGGCATCCCACAGGCCACGCCCGTGAAGATCGCCACACAACTCTCCGACTGCGGCCAAGAGCTGCCCGGCACGCATCTCCGGAATGATCTCGGACAATGACTGTAGGGCGGCAAACAGCTCTGCCCTCGTGTTGCTATCACTCATAACCGGTCCCTCACACACGGGGAACTAACTCGACTCCGCCGGTATCGCCCGATCACGACGACCGGAACGGTCTTGCCTGGAGCCAGCTTCGCGATGCGGGTGGCCCGGGTGACTCCATCGGAAATCTCAAGGACACCGCCTGGATCTTCGTAGACGAAGATGGGTGGCATCCCGTCCTTTGACGCCCCGAACTGTCGGATCTGCTGGTGCAGCTTCCACAGGTCTGCACCGCCGACTCGGCTCGGCGGGAGTCGCAGATCGTTAGGATCGACCTCCCGAATTAACCGGTTCATTCATGTACAATACACCCGCGCAGTCGCGGTCCACAAGCCGCTGCTCTTGACCCGCCAAACGAAGCCGACGACCTTCGCCCGCCGAAAACCCGCCGCTGGTTCGGGTCCGCTTGACCGTCTTGTTGGGCATACTTCTTGTCTTCTGCCTTCATTCAGCACTGGCGGCCCAAAGCCGCCGCCAGTGGCATCCGGCGTAGGCCAAGCAGGCGCGGATGTCCTCGGCTGTCAGGTAAGGGAAGTCAACCAGCACTTCTTGAGAGGTCATCCCGGCGGCGCGGTAGGACAGCACGTCGTAGACCGAGATCCGCATGCCGCGAATGCAGGGACATCCGCCCCGTTTGCCGGGTTCGACGGTAATCAGAGATCGCCATGATTGGTTCATTGATTCGGACTCCATGCCAGCCAGCGCAGCCGACGAAATACCTGGGGGAACTATTCGGCCAGAGTGCCAGATTTTTGCCGCCCAACGACCAAGGTAAGCCGACCGGACAAGCGGCGCGATGAACGACAGACGTTCAACGAAGACGGAAATCTTCGCAAGCCAAAACCCCGCCGCTTGTCCGGGTCGGCTTGAACCGCTTGTTGGGCAGCGTTTGTCTTGCCGTTGAACCTGTCGGTTGCAAACAACGGTTCCTGACACGAATGGCACTGCCGGCCGGGGTTTTCTCGTGGTCGGTGCGCAGCGGGGGGACGCCCGCGCGAGGGCATGTGCCACGGTGGGATGAGAGCGAACAATTCGAGGGCGGAGTGAGATGTTGGGCTGGGTGATGAGACCGGCTTGGTCTATCTTTCGCCTTCGATGAGACCCTTCTTGGACGCGGCCGACAAG
>JAYTIB010000054.1:0-17218 GCA_043732205.1 Schlesneria sp.
TGCGATCGTCGTCGTCGCCAACAAAACCTGTGAGCGATGACAAGCCCAACGCCGTCAGCCAGGTGACGGGCCGCATCACCTACAAGTCGGCGGACGGCACCAGTCAACCGGACCGCGGCGCGCGGATCATCGCCTTCCCGCCGCAGCGGGACGGCGAGGCGAAGCTGTCGGTCGTCGGCTTCCGCCCGTCCGACGGAGACGCCGACGCGAAACTCGCCGCCGCCACGCTGCATGCCCTGGGAGGAGCCCTGACCACCGCCGACGAAGCCGGCCAGTTCCGCCTCGACGTCCCCGCCGGAACCTATCAGCTTCTCGTCCTGTCGCACTTCCAATCGCGCGACGACAAGGAACCGGCCGATCCCGCGCTGACGAAACTGCTGGGCACGTACTTCGACAAACCCGACGCGCTGCTCGGCCGCATCCAACACACCTTCGGCCCGCTGCGGGTCAAGGGAACCGGCGACGTCTGGGACCATTCGTTCTGATCATGTGGACTGCGGTGATTGATCCCCGCTTTCCTTTCTCTCCACACTGACGATTCCCCCGTTTCAACAGACGGGTCGCTCTGGTGTCGTTTCACAACTCGGCGACGAAGTGGATCTGCCGGGCCACCTCGCGGAAACCGAGCGATGTGTACAGGTGCTGGCCGATTTCGTTCTGGACCAGCGTTTCGATCTTGGCATGCGTCAGCCCGTGGTCTCGAAAATGTTGCAGCGCGTGTTCGAGCAGCCTGCGTCCCAGACCCTGTCCGCGATGGGTGGCCTCGACCGCGATGTTCGGGATGTGACCGATCCCCGCCTCGCGGTCCTGCCACGTTGTCACACAACCGACCACGCGGCCATCGGCCTCGGCCACAAAGATGCCGCCCGCATCGCGCGCCACATCGTCATCCAAATGCCGGGCCTTCCGCCATCGCCAGTCGTGCCCGTTGACTTCGCCGAAAAGTTGCTCCATCCCCTCATCAATCGACACGCCAGAAAACGCTTCCACGGTGATCCGCTTCAGTGTCGGCAGGTCATCGGCACGAAAGGGACGGATGAGCATGTCGAATTGCCGCGTACTGGAAGCCGCAGAGCACGACTCGTCAACAGCCGTCCACACTATGCGAACAGGCCATCGATGATCTGGCCATCGGCGATGGGGGTCGGGCGCGGAAGACGCGGGAAGTAGGTTTGGTGGGGATCGATTCCCATGGCGTGATAGATCGATGCGGCGATGTCCTCCGGTCCCCACGGGCGGGTGATGGGGATGCTGCCGTTGCGGTCGGTCGCTCCGATGATGGTGCCCCGGTTGACGGGGCCTCCCGCCATCAGCACGCAGCCGGCGTTGGGGTAGTGGTCACGGCCCGCTTCCTTGTTGATGCGCGGAGTGCGGCCGAACTCGCCCATCACCACAACCAGCGTCGAATCGAGACGGCCGCGCGCTTCGAGGTCGTCCAGCAGCGTCGCGAGGGACATGTCGAGTTGCGGGAGATTGCCCGGCCCGTTGTAGCGGTGCCACTTGTAACCGCCCGGAAGCCGCGACGGTTCATCGGCGAACGACATCATCGAGTTGAACAGCAGGTGATGGTCGTCCCACGTGCCGTTCGTCGTCCCCTCGCCGTAGAGGCCACCCTGCACGGCATGGTTGATCGTGACGAAGCGTGCCCCCGCTTCGATCAGCCGCCGGGCGAGGAGGACTCGCTGGCCGTAGATGTTCATCCCGTACCGCTCCCGCAGCGCGGGCGGCTCTTCGGTGAGATTCATCGCCCGCTCCATCGCGCCGCTCGTCAGCAACGCGACCGCCTCGTCGGAGAACTTGTCGTGAGCCTCGAACGGCAGACGGTTCTGCTCGGCCAGACGGTTGAGGTTTTCGAGCTGACTGAGCATCGACCGGCGGTCCTCGAACCGCACCGGTGACAGGCCGAGCTTGCTTCCCTGAAGTTCGGGGGCGCTGGGATCGCCCTTCACGTTGAAGGCATCGAACGCCGGGCCGAGGTATCCCGGCGGGTTCGTGTACCGCGCGGCGACGGGGAGCCCGAAATGAGCGGGCATGCCCGGCACCTTGTTCCCCTGCAGCGCCGCGATCAGGCAGCCGAAGTTGGGGAAGTATTGACCGCCGCGCGCGGCTGGCAGGAACCCGCTGGTGACATGCTGCGACCCGGTGTCGTGCCCGCCGTTCTTCCCCTGCCACGACCGGATGACCGCCACCTTGTCCATCCGCCGCGCCATCAGTGGCAGCTTCTCGCAGATCATCGTCCCCGGCACGTTCGTCGGGATCGCATCCCACAGCCCGCGAATCTCGGCCGGCGCATCGGGCTTCGGATCAAACGTCTCAAACTGGCTGGGGCCACCCGCCAGAAACAGGAAGATGCACGACATGTCGCGCGTCGAGCCGCCGTTTGTCTCGGCGGCTTGAAGCATTCGCGGCAGGTTCAACCCGAACAGCCCGGCCCCGATCTGCAACGCGGCCCGTCGGTGCATGGAAAGCAGATTATTTGACTCGCGTGCGAGCATGCTCGATTCTCCGGCCATTCACACCGACTTCATCGCGGACATCAAGAACTGTTTCTATTTCGCGCCCCAACCGAAGTCAACCGCAGTCGTTGTGAGACTCTTGTCGTGTGAGGCACGGTAGTCCGTTACCCGTGCGGGGTCATGAGTCCCGCGCACAACAGTTGTGATCGGATATCTCAATCGAGGTGTGTCACGGTCATGAAGAGTTCGGCAAGGCCGTGTTCTTTCCAAGGGCGGCTACACGAATCATTTCCGTCTCTCTTTCCACGGCACGGCCACGTCGAAGACACTGTGACCGTGGCATTCGTGCCCGGCGACTCTGGTCCAACGATGACCGACACTTGCCGACATCGCAAAAATCTCTCGATTGCAACCTCCGACGTGGCAACGCCTGTCTTGGAAGCTTTGCTTCTGTTTGCTTTGATTCGATCGTCAGGCAGAGCGTGAGAACCATACACCGGACGCCCCCGCCCGTTCGTCGGTTTGCTCGAATGATTCGCTCGGAGAATGGCGGGCGGGCTACTGGGAGGTTTCCAGTCAATCGGATGCTATCAACGAATTCCGATCGCGTGGAGTTCGCGGCGGGCGGCTTCGAAGTCAATGGAATGCACGGCTCGCTCGCCCTCATTCAAGAAGAACAGGCGTTTCCCGTTCTCTCGGAGACGCAATGCGATTGGCGGTCTCGAGCCGGTTGCGATCGTTACGAATTCGCGGAATCGGTCCCCATCTCGTTGCCAGACTCGGATGGTTCGATCTGAACTTGCGGTCACCAGACGATCACCATTGTCGGCAAGGGCCAGTGCCGCGATCCGTTCGGGATGGGCCATCCAATCGGCAAGCACCCGTCCGCGGCGGTCAATCCAGAATACCCGTCCCGAGAGTGTTCCCACGGCACAATGTGATTCGTCGCGAGTGAGAGCGATCGCGGAAATGGGTTCCGATCCCGGCATCGCCGCTTCGCGAGTCGTTACCGATTTGTCATGAGGGACGAAAAGGACATTCCCAGTGCGCAGTCCGGCCACTGTCAATGTGCGTCCAGTGTCTAGCGAATAGATCGACGACATGCCGGTAGTCACTGCCGTCAGTGCCTTGGCTTGATCATGGAGACCGGTCACGGCCAGGTTTGTTGTGTCCCAGGTACAGATTTGCAGTTTGTCTTCAACAATCCCCGACAAGTGCGCTCCATCGGGACCAAGACTGAGAAACTCGACCTCGTGCTTTGCTACGTGTCCTCCCGGCATGTCACGGTAGGGAATTGCCAAACACTGGTCGAGCCAGACGGCGATCTCCGCGGAACCAGTTGAGCGGAGTTTCAGCGAGACACTGCAGGGCTTGCCGGACTTCACATCGCCGCGGCTGATCATTCCCAGTGTCACTTGGCAGAATCCATTGGTTGGCAGCAATGCCCCGGTGATGGAGTGCGACACGTTTCTTTCGGCAGCGGTCGCACTGGTCTCCAAGATCGCGTCTACCCACGCCGCCTCGCTGCAGCGGACGCGTGCGAGAATCATCCATCGATCACCCGGCCAGGACCGGACCCGCTCGGGAGTCAGTTCGAAACGCACTGCCGCATGGCTGCCGGCGTTCGCCACAAGCCGCAGAGATTGATGTGACGCGGCAGAGGAATCGATCGAGCCCATTTCTGTTCTGCCTTCCGTCGCAAGGTCCGACAACCCGACGGTGACGACCGTGCCCACACCCGGAATCTGTGCATATTTGAGTTCGCTCGAGGACGTCATCGACGAAAGCCCGAACGGTGGTGTGGCCACAAACACGTTGCCCGGTGTCGAGCCGAAGGCCACGGAGTTGGTTTCGTCTCCCGGTGGCGTCGGTCGAACTGTGGCGACAATCGCATCGATGTCGTTCAGGCGATTCACCTTCGAATCCCAAACCGATGTCTGCCACAGACGTGCCCCCGGAGGAGTCGGCAATGGACCATCGGAAAGAGTTGCAACGGTCGTCCCATCCGCCGTGGCATCCAGACCAGCGATCTCGTTGGGTTGGACCGCGACGATTTGAGACGGGCTGCCGAACCGGGTCTCATAAACAATCAACTGCGATCCTGAAACCACGGCGAGGCGATTGGCGCTGTCACTCACAGCGACCTGTGGCTCCTCGGCGGCGATCGCCCGTGTCCGCAGCAACAGGTGACCGGCAGCGATGTCCCACAGCCGAAGACGCCGGTCGTCATCCAGTGTCACGAGCAGCGTTCCATTTGCGGCGAAACTGACGTGATACACCGCCAGTCTGGCATTGGTGGTGTCATCCCGAAGTGTCGCGAGTTCATTTCCCACTCGAGCATCGAGAATCTTCAGCCCGTCTGCGGACTCCACAGCGAGCAGCCTGCCGTCCGGACTGTAGGCCACGCGCCCCACCAAGTGCCTGTCCGGCCAGTGTTGCAGTGTTTCCTGACGATCGACAACTCCAAGCTTCAGATGAGCGGCGTCATTGAGTGCCACGAAACGTCCACCGGGATGAACTGCAAAATGATGGACTTGGCCCGAGGATGTTGGAACCGACTTCCAGTTGTCATGCACATTCCACTGCTTGAGATCTTTGTGGTTGGAAAACAAGGTTCGGCCATCCGCGGAGAACGCCATCGACTCCACATCGCTTTCGTGTGCCCGCCACGAGACTGGCTTCGTGTCCGCCGCCGCGGTATTCCAGACAAAGATGGTCCCCTGACGCGTTCCCACAGCCAGCAGTTTCCCGTCGGGACTCCACGCCACCGAGCGGACCCCGTCCTGATATCGCTTGTTGAGTGACATCAACTTCGAAAGGCTGTCAGCCACGGTGCTTTGTGATAGAAGCTGGACCCGCTGGAGTGTCTCGGTGTCATACACGAAGACTTCCAGATTCAAGCCGCCCTTGAGCTTGCCGACTGCCAAACGTCGCCCCGCAGGATCGAATGCGATGCCTTTGAGTTGGGCTCCGTCGCCGGGATCGAGGACTGTCAATTCGCGCAGGTCGACCTGCATCAAAGTTTGCATGGAGAGATTACGCAGATCGAGATCGTCGCGCAGCTTCGTCGGTATCGCGGCAGCGGCCTTCAAATTGTCGAATGCCGTCCAAGTCCACCCCGGCCGGGGCGTTGATGATGCTTCTCGCACTTTGTTGACCAGTGCGAAGTATGTCTGCGCGTCCGCCACCTCCTCGGCCGCATGCTGTGCCGCGTCCGCTGAGGCGAGCCGATTGCGATAGTCGAGCAGCACGCCTGCGAACAGGACCAGGGTCAAGCACAATGCGATTATGCCGGTTGCCAGAGGATTTCGCCGACACCATCGCCACGTTCGCTCAACGACGCCCGTCGGACGAGCGAGGATGTTTCGGCCTTCCAGAAAACGCTCCACATCCTCCGCCAGCAGGCGGGCAGATGCATACCGCTTTGCCGGCGACTTTTGCAGGCACTTCATCGCAATCGTGTCGAGGTCGCGAGGGACGGCCGGATTGAGAACGCGCATTGAAACCGCGTCAACTTCCTTGACCTGCCGCAACGTTTCCAGAATCGATGCTGCTTGAAACGGAGGACGACCAGTCAACAGGCAGTACAGAATTGCACCGATGGAGTACACATCCGCCAGTGGCCCCACTGTGTGGACCTGGCCGGTGGCCTGCTCCGGGGCCATGTAGCTGGGCGTCCCCATTACGTCGCCGGTGGTCGATAGTCCGGCATCATCATCGGTGATCTTCGCCAAGCCGAAGTCCGTCACCTTGGGATGACCGTCCCCATCGAGCAGAATGTTTTGCGGTTTCAGATCGCGATGAATAACGCCGTGCGCGTGGGCATAGTGGACGGCGACGGCAATCTCTTTCACCAGCCGCGCAGCTTCATCCGGCGGCAGCGGTCCGGATTTGACACGCTGTGCCAGGCTCCCCCCATCAATGTACGCCATCGTAAAGAAATGCTGGTCGCCTTCCTGACCGATTTCATAGATCGGCACGATGCCCGAGTGCTCCAGCCGCGCAGCGGCTTGCGCCTCCGAATGAAACCTCTGAATGCACTCCGCGGACACCACCCGCCCGCCGAGAATCATCTTGAGGGCCACGGTACGATTGAGCCTCAAATCGCGAGCACGGTGGACGACACCCATACCACCGCGGGCGATTTCCCCGACGAGTAAATAATCACCGAAATGTGCGTCCCCAGTCTTGGTACTAACATTCGTTCTGGCTCCGCCATCCAGGGTCTCCCCAATCGGCGGATAATTCGACGCACTGTCATTCATCCCGATGTGCGTTGGCGTTTCGGCAACGAGATGCGGTTCGGCGAGTTGCCGCAATTCGGCAGCAAGCATTGGAAAACGCGATGAATAATCAGTCTCGGACGGATGTTCACCGTGCGACGATCGCCAATTCCATTCCGCCGCAACAAGCTCCTTCGCCAACGTGGGTCGCTCGATGGGGGGAATCTGCTCCAACACCGCCTCGATTGCGATCCGGTGGCCCGCCTTTAGTGACTCGATGAACTCGATTACTGCCCGGTGAACGATTGTTGACAATGCATTTCCCTCGGTCATGGTCGAATGTCCACCCAATGAAGGCGTGTGGCCGATTTGTGCTTCGACATGCACCAAACGACAGTGGTCCAAGACGTCGTTGGATCCCCATGAACCCGGCTAATGTGAAGGACTCGAAGAACGTATTCCGATGAGCAACATGCAAATGATCTCCTTCGGTAGCCGAGGCCACAGGTCGGAAACGGATGGATGGCAACGGAGACGGCTTTGAAGCGTGAGTACGGCCCGGCCGGCCACGCGTTGCTGCCGAAATGTTCCGCTCAAATCTGCGAGTACCCGGCGGGGGTGAGCAGTTTGTTGGTGATCTTGGAGACGATCCGTTTGTCTTCGTATTCGGGGATGGCGCGCAGGGTTTTCCATTCGGGGTCGTTGCGGAAGGTGTTCCAGGCGGCCGTGCGGGCGGCTTCGTCTTGGAAGGCGAGCAGGTAGGTGAGGTTGGGGAGTCTCGCGCCGATGAGCGCTTCGCCGAAGAAGACCGGGGTCAGGCCGACCCGGCGGAAAATCGACAACTCGCCCTGGTTGAACATCTCGATCTTCTTCTTCGCCGCCGCCTCGTTGTGGCTTTCGTAGATGCGCAGGTTGAACAGCGTCGGCTTGCCGGGCGGAGCGACCAGTTGTGGCATCCCTTCGATCGCGGAGAAGAGTGAACTTTCGACACGATCGTAAACGGGATCGGTGGCGGGGACCGACAGATACTCGGCGGCGGCCTTTTGATAGGCGGCGTCGGACCACAGCCCGGTGGTCACCGCCGACATCTGCTCGGCGCTTTGATAGGGGATGAGCAGATAGGCGACCGGTCCTGTGGCGATCGTTGGGGGCGGAGTCGTTGTCGCCGTTGCCGGCTGCGGAGCGGGAGCTTCGTGGTAGGCTCCCACCGACTTCACGCCCAGTCGGTTGAGGGCCGGGATCAGCGCCTTGCTGAAGTAGGCATCAAGCAGCGACTGCTTGTCGGCTCGCAACAGATACGTCCGCAGCTCGAACAGTTGTCGCACAGGTTTCGGCTTGTCTTCAGCGGCCGATGTCAGGGCGGGGAGCGCGGCGAGTCCGCCGGTGGCCATCGTCGTGTGCAGGAACGTGCGTCGCTTCATGGTGTGGGCTTTCCGTTGTGAAGTTGTGAAGGACGAGGGTGATCGAGTGCTGCGTCAGGCGGGGATGTCAGTCCGGGGTCGGATGAATCTTTCACGTTCAATGGCGGTCCGCCAGAAGATGTAGCGTTGGCTTTAGCCGACGCGGTACGACATCTTGCGTGGGTTGAAACCCACGCCACATAGACTCACAAGCTCTGATCGCACGCGATCGTAACCCACGTCCCGCCGGGTGCCTACTTCAACCGTGCGCGGTACTTGTCGTAGAACTTGGTTTGCCGGCTTTCCGGAGCGAACGGTTGGCCCTGGATCAGGATGCCCTTGATCTGGGTGGTCTCCTGCAACGGTGAACCATCGGTGATGATCGCGCTGGCCCATTTGCCGGCGGTCAGTGAGCCGAGGCGGTCGGAGATGCCGAGGATCTCGGCTGACGTGAGTGTCACTCCGCGCAGCGCGGCTTGTTCGGGGAGGCCATAAGCGACCGACATCGCCGCTTCGAACGGGACGTTGCGGCTGTTGGATGCGGTGTCGGAGCGGAAGCAGAATTTGATTCCGGCTTCGTGCAGGCGTCCCGCATTGGCGTACGGGGCATCGAACGGGTCGTATTCTTCCTGCGGCTTGCGCATCACGGGGCCGATGATCACGGAGACTCCCGCGGCCTTGATCTTGTCGGCCACTTTCCAGGCATCGACCGCGCCGCACAGGATCACTTTCAGCTTCTCCTGCTGCGCGAAGTGCAGGACTTCCTGAATGTCCTGTTTCGTTTCGGCCTCGACGTAGACCGGCCGCTCGCCGCGCAGGTACGGGCGCAGGGCTTCGTAGCGCGGGTCGATCAACAGTGAGGGAGTGCCCGGTTGCGCTCTGCCGTTTTTGTGGTCTTCGGTTTCGCGGGTTCTCGCGGCGTCGTACAGGCGGGCCGAGGCCAGGTGGCGCTTCAAATCTTCGGTCGGTTGCTTGCGATCTTTGCCGGTCGGCCAGAGCACGTGCAGCCCCGCTTCCATATTGATGACCATGTCCGGCATGGTCCAACCGGCGAACTGCACCAGCGATGTTTGACCGGCGATGATCGGTCCGTGGACGCGACCGTGCGACGTCATGTTGCCGCCTCCGGCCGGCAGGCAGAGTATCGACGTGATGCCGCCGGCTCGGGCGACCGGGATCAGTTCGGAGTCTGGGTTCACCGCGATCCCCGCACGCAGATCGGCTTGAAACTGACCGACTTCGCTGAGGTCACTCGTTTCACGGACCTTGCCGATTTCGATCAATCCGACCGAAGTGCCGGCATCGATCAGGCCGGGATAGACGTGCAATCCCGTCGCGGGAAGTACTGCGTACTCTGCGGGGATGGCCAAGCCTTGCGGTCCGATGGCGACGATCTTTCCCGCGTCGATCAGGATGACGCCGTTCGCGATGTCGTCCGCATCGACGGGATGGAGTGTGGCACCGACGATGGCATAGCGCGGAGACTTGGCGGGATTCAAGTCGATCGACAGGACTCGCTCTTCAGGCTTGGGCAGTTTGAGTTCCGGCGGCTTCGCGGATGCGGCCGCGGCGGCGGGACTCATCGCGCTCGGCTGCTTGTCGCGTGTGAAATAGACTTCGCCGGCGATCAGTGTTTGCTCGCAGCGAGAGAAGGCGTTGAGAGGATGACCGCTGAAGATCGCCAGGTCGGCCTGTTTGCCGACTTCGATCGAACCCAACCGGTCCGATAGCCCCAGTTCCTTCGCGGGATTGAGCGTGATGGTCTGCAGCGCGGCATCGGGGGGCATGTTGCCGTAGCGGACGGTCTTGGCCGCTTCGAGATACAGGTGGCGAATCAGTTCCCAGTCGTCACTCTTGATGACCGCGTTGGCTCCCGCTTCGTGCAACAGGGCGGCATTGTGCGGGATCGCATCGAAGGCTTCGACCTTGTAGGCCCACCAGTCGGCGAACGTGCTGCAACTGGCCCCGTGCTTCACGATCTCGGGCGCGACCTTGTAGCCTTCGAGGACGTGCTGCAATGACCAGACGCGAATGCCGTGGTTGTCGGCGACGCGGAGCAGCATCAGGATTTCGTCCGCGCGGTAGCAGTGTGAGTGGATGAACTTCTCACCGTTGAGGATGCCAACGAGCGCGTCCAGACGGAGGTCTCGCCGTGGAGGAAGCAGCTTGTCGGATTCGGCTCCCGCCTGCTGACGGGCGCGATCGTACTCCTGCCACTGGCGGCGATAGTCGAGTGCCTCCAGGAACGCGCGGTTCAGTGTCGCTTCGACTCCGAGTCTTGTGTTGGGAAAGCGGCCGGTGCGCATTTTGACGTTCTCGCCGAGCGCGAACTTCACGCCCGAGTGGGCTCCGGGAAAGAGATGGTCATTGGCGCTGGTGCCGTGCTTCAACTGGACGACGGCATCCTGGCCGCCGATGCAATTCGCCGAGCCGTGCAGCAGCCGCGCGGTCGTGACGCCGCCGGCCAGCGCGCGGTATTCGCTGGCGTCGGCCGAGTTCACGACGTCGCGCACGCGGACTTCACAGACGATCGACGCCGTCGCTTCATTCACGCCCGGCAGGCCGACGGAGATCATGATGTGACTGTGAGTATCGATGATCCCCGGCATGACGAACCGGTTCGCGGCGTCGATGACGAGCATTCCCGGATCGGGCTGAAGATCGGGGCCGATGGCGATGATCGTGCCGTTCTTGACCAGGATCGACGTGTTGGGAAGTGTTCGGCCGGTTGCCGTCAGGACCGTGCCGCTTTTGATCAGCACGTTGCCGCCGGTCTGCACGTGTCGCACCCGGCGGTCTTCGGGAAACTCGACGGGCTGCTCGGTCGAGGTTGTGTTCGCGCCCGCGCTCGCGTTCGGGTCGGCGGCCTGGGGTTGATTGGAGGGTTTGAGCGCATCGGCACTCGCAGTCGTCGAGCCGGCTTTGGGCTTGGTGTCATCGACGGTCTCGATCGTGGTCAATTGAACGGTCGCGTTCGGCTGCGGCTTGGGTTCCACGCGAGTCGCCGACCACTTGGTCGCTGCACCAAAGGGGGACTTGAGATTGCCGCGCAGAACGGCTCCCTCAAGTTTGGCGTCGAACTTCAAGAGGACGGCGTTGTCGCCCGCGCCGATCGAGACGACGAATTCGACGGCGTCCTTCGACGCTTTGCCCGACGACAATCGTCCATCACCTTGATCGCTCTTGAAGCGGCCCGACAACGCGCGGTCGGACTGAGTCAGCTCCAGTTCGCCGCGCACTTTGCCATCGGCCGCATCGATTTCAACAGTCCACGTTCCGCCGACCTGCAACGGGGCGGGTTCACCGGGGGAGGGGGGAGCGATCGGCTTGGCGTCCTTGTGATATTCGTAGCGCTGTCCATTGATGACGATGTAGCGCACCTTGGACTGCTCGTTGTCGAACGCGCCTGTCATCACCACAAAGTAAGCCGGCCGGCCGACGGCGATGGTGCCGAGTTCCCGATCGAGTCCCAACATGGCGGCGGGCTGGGTCGTGATCGCCGCGAGCGCCGCGTCGCGGTCGAGTCCGTTGGCGATCGCTTGGCGCAGACCCTTCAGCACGTCGGCGGGCGACTTGCCGTCACGCGATGAGACGGCGAAGCGCACGCCCGCCTTGTGCAATTCGGCCAGGCCCGCGACCCGGCGTTTCCATTCACTGCGCTTGTGCTCGCGAACCCGCTGAGGTTCCGGAACGTCGGCGTAGGGATCGTCACCCGGCTTGGCGGCGTCGACCTTCGGCTCATCACCAAAATCGACATGGGCGATGACATCGGTCTGCGTCTTCTTGAGTCGCTCGGTGACGAAGTGGGCTTCGTGTCCGCCCCAGATGACGGGGCGCAGTTGGTGCTCGGCCGCGAAGTTGAGGGCGCGGTCGTGATCGTCGCGTGTGGAAGCGACGAAGACCGTCTTGATGGCCGGGGTTCGCATCGCCACCAATGCTTCGAGGGCGGGGTCGGTGGCCGGGCGGGTCACGTTGGGGACGTTGTCGGCGAACAACCGCCGCTGGGTGGCATGACGCTGGGCATCCAGAAACGCCTGCCGCAGATGCGCGTGAACACCCATGTTGGTGGCGGGATAGTCACCGCCGCCCCGTTCCGATAGTTGCAACATGGCGAATGATGCGGGAACCAGCAGCGATTCACGCAGCGGCAGCGCCGCCAGATTCAAGACGGTGCCACGTCCGCTCGCGATGCGTCCGATGGGCAGCACATGCACGGCGACAAAGCCGGACTGGCGGTATCGCTCCAGATCTTCGGGCTTTGTCGACAAGTGCTCGGCGGCGGCGAACTCGGGGGTTAGTCCATTGCGGTCGTCCTGCCGCATGCCGGCGAGCGCGTACTTTGAAGTCTCGATCGCACGGCCTTCGATCGGCTGCGGCTTGGCATCTTGCAGGAAGATCGTTGCGCCGGCATCAATGAAGCCGGGGAAGATCGACAGACCGTCGGCTTCAATCAACTCGGCATCGGACGGGATCTGAACATCGGGGCCGATGGCGCTGATCCGTCCGTTCCGCACGAGCAGGTGGGCCTTGTCGATCACCTGGCCCGGGGCCACGACAACTTTGGCGTTTTTGAAGATGACTGCGGGAGTCTGAAATCCCGAGGTCGCGGGTTCGTTGGCAGAAACGCTGCCGCGGAGGAATGTCACTACAGCCAGCAAAACCGTCGCAGCGGGAAGAACAACAGGTCGGAAAATCAACTTCCGGACGACATGGCATTGGTGATCGCAGTAGTTTGAAGACAAGGTTGCAGCGCTCCTGTGAAGCAATGAAGCTTCGTGGTTGACGAGCGTGTTGAACGAACACGAGGACCCGTCGAACAGAGAGAGAACGTTCCTGCCGCAGCGGGGACTTCAGAGCCTAGCCACCGGGGGGGACTGTTTGCCAGCCGGTTTTGAGTCTTCCCAAACTCTGGCAATCTCCCAGAGACTTGAATTGACAGAACAATCGCAATCGATATCATCTTCACAACGTGAATGATGGATTCTGAGAAATCGGAATCCGACTTGGGTTGCCGAGATGACGAGGTGTGAAGTCGTCTTCCGGTGGCAAAAGAGACTTCTAACAGATCTCTTGTCAGACTCCGACGGCGTGGAATTGCACTTGGTGCTCCGCCGCAGTGAACTCGCGAGTCATCTCGTTCAGCCTGTTGACGGGTGGTCAGTCAGGGTGAATGTTTGTGGCGCGGGGCTGTTTCGCGGCGATCATCTGCGGGGCGCATGTTTATTCTCGCCGGATACGAAGCGGTCCAGATGGCCGGCTTCCGGACTGTTATTTCCTTGTCGTGACGCGAGAGGGATGGACGCCTCAACCGAGAACGGCTCGCAAACCCTGTGACGCTGACGGCGACGTTTTCGTTGTCGCGCGATACAGACTCGTCATTGCGAAAGTCTTGGGCGGTCGAAACCTCGCTCCAGCGTTTGTCGGCCTTGATGCGGCTTTCGGTGCTTCATGGTCAACCGGGAAAGCGCAGATCGGTTCATGGCCTTCGTTGCGGGTTATCCGAACTGGCTGGGGCCGGCCGATTAGGTCGCGCGGAGATTGGTCCGCAGGATCCACCGGGAGACTTCCGGAGACGCTGGAGAATCTCCAGGGAATCGAGCGATGACCTTTGGTTCCCGTCGGATTGTCGTCGTTCATCGCGCCGGACGATGGGCAGGTTGCAATTGTTGGATTTGGGCTCGGCATCGCCGGATTGGCCGGTGCCGAAAATGTGTTTGTTTGAGCCAGGGTTCTTGATCGCGGGAAATGCTGTATGACTGAGATGGATTCGGATGTGCCCAAGAAGACGACCAGACCTCGTCGGCGAAAAATCACCCCGGCGGAGGAGGTCGGCACCGGAGAATCAGTCGAGACCGGGAAGGTCGAGAAGGAAGCCCAGCGGCCCGTCATTGAAGATGTGCTCGAAGAAACCGCCGCAGCGCGGGCCGAGTTCGAATCGGGCTCCGGCGAGCGAGACATGGATTTTGACTCCCAAGATGCCGGACCTCCGCAGGAACCAGGAGCAGAGGGCTCCGCGGGAGGTGGCGGAGACTTCTATGGAGCTGATGGCGGACCCCGCCGTCGCCGCCGTCGCCGTGGTCGCGGTCGCGGACCGGCTGGAGCGGGCGACAATGTCGGCTATTCAGCGCAGCCGCCGGTGGGACAGAACCGGCAGCCGCGCGGTCGCAACGGCCAGCAACCGGACCGCCGTGGTGGTGGTCAACAGGGCGGGCAACAGAGTGGGCATCGCCGACCGGAAGGTGGTCCGCCGCGCGGTCCGCACGGTCAGGGTCAACGACAGCCCCATTCCCAGGCCCAATTCAACTCCCAAGCCCAATCCAACGAGCCACGCGGTCCCGAAGTTCTGGTGCCGGTCCAGGGGATTCTGGAACTGCATCCCAAGGGTTATGGATTCCTGCGGGATCCCAAAGCGGGCTACGTGTCGCAAGACAGCGACGCCTTTGTCTCCGGCTCGCTGATCGAAAAGTACAGCCTGCGCGAAGGGATCCTGATCACCGGGGAAAACGTTTCCGGTGGTCGAGGCCAGGGCCCGCGGCTCAAGACCATTCAGACCATCGAAGGGCGTCTGCCCGAACACTATCCCGCGGTCAAGAATTTCGACGCCCTCACACCGATCAATCCGCACGAGCAGATCAGGCTCGAAACCGGTCCGACCCCCATCACGATGCGGGTCATGGACCTGTTGACGCCGATCGGCAAGGGACAGCGGGCGCTCATCGTCGCACCTCCGCGAACCGGCAAGACCATGTTGCTGCAGGAGATCGCCGACGCCGTCAGCAAGAACTATCCGAACATCTATCTGATCGTGTTGTTGATCGACGAACGTCCGGAAGAAGTGACGGAAATGCGCCGCCGCGTGCATGGCGAAGTGGTGGCGTCGTCGCTGGACCGCGAAGTCGAAAACCACATCCGCGTCAGTCAACTGGTGTTCGAACGGACGAAGCGCATGGCGGAAGCCGGACGCGATGTGTTCCTGTTGCTGGACAGCATCACCCGCACCGCGCGGGCGTTCAACAAGTGGACCAATTCCGGACGGACCGGCACCGGCGGACTCGACGTCAAGGCGATGGACCTGCCGAAGAAGATGTTCGGCATGGCCCGTCAGTTTGAAGAGGGGGGATCGCTGACCGTGGTCGGCACGGCGCTGATCGACACCGGCAGCCGCATGGATGACGCGATCTTCCAGGAGTTCAAGGGGACGGGCAACATGGAAATGGTGCTCAGCCGCGACTTGGCCGACCGCCGCATCTGGCCGTCGATCGACATCACCAAGTCCGGCACCCGGCGCGAAGAAAAGATCCTGGCCCCCGACGTTCTGGAAGGGGTCACGCTGCTGCGCCGCAGCCTGATTTCGATGAGTCCCGTCGAGGCGATGGAACAACTCACCAAGACCCTGCACAAATTCCCCACCAACGCCGACTTCCTCGCCAGGATCAAGCAGATCCTCTGAGTCCGCACGTCTACGCGACCGCGTGGGACAGGATTCCCATCAGTGCCACCCAAGACGGGATACTGACGATTCAGTGCGAGTGGCCGCCGGCGCGCCATTAACAACTACGGTTGAGGCTTGAGCACTTCGAGACCAGCCGTGGCGACTTGTGCATCTTCGGTCGACTTCACGCCCGAGACGCCGATCGCGCCGATGATCTTGCCGTCCTTCACGATCGGCAGTCCCCCCTCAATGGGCAGGGCTCCCGGAAGTTTGAGAACTCTCAAACCCGAGCCCCCCGTCACCAGCAGGTCTTCAAACACTTTCGTGGGACGACGGAACAGCGCCGATGTCTTCGCCTTTTCGAGTGCGACTTCGACGCTCCCCAGTTGAGTGTTATCCAGCCGCTGAAACGCCACCAGAAGCCCCGAACCATCGACGACGGCAATCGCGACGGGCCAGTTGTTCTTCTTGGCTTCAGCCTCGGCGGCAGCGATCACCTTTTTGGCCTGGTCGAGTGAAATGGGCTCACCGTAGGGAATTGGCGCCTGAGCACAGGTGAATGAACCGACGCCCAAGGTCAGTCCCGTAAAAACGGCCGCGGCAAGCATCCACGGACGTGACAGCGCTGACAGACTGGTCATTGAAAATGTCCTTCCAAGAGTCACTCGAAACATCGACCGGCCCACTGCCGATCACGAGAAGTGACTATGACAGACGAGAGCCTGAATCGCGACCGTTCAGTAGACTTTGGCGACCTGTTCCGTCCTCAACCGCCACGCCTTTCCGAAAGCATTTGGGTGGGCCAGACTGGTACTGATGGAACTTGATCGGGCGACCCTGCCCGAAAAGTGCCGCTGGCAACTTCTGATCGTCCGAGTATGATCCATCCGGTCGATCTGTCCGTCGGGAGAATCAATCATGCAAGTCGTTCTAGGGTCTGCTGCCGCGAATGCGCCGTTGGACGAATTCGTCCGCCACAACCCCGTGGACGAGATTGAGATTGTCGATGCCAATGGCACGGCCTTGGCCTATCTCATCCCGGCCCCGCGTTCCGGCGACGAGACGTACGCCAAGTTTGAAACCATCTTCCAAAGCCACGCGGAGGTTCTTCGTCGCCGCGCCGCGAATCCCTCCGGCGGGGCTTCCACGGATGAGTTGCTGACCAAACTCCGAGGACTGAACGGCCAAGCGGAAGAGCCATGCGATTCACCGTGACGTGGGATGACGAAGCGGCGGCGGAACTCACCGAACGCTGGTTGGAGTCGTCGTCCGACGAACGGAGTCATCTTAGCCGGTGCATCAACCACATCGACGCGGCCCTGCGACAGAACGCTCACCAAAAGGGAGCCGTGCTGAGAGACAACGAGCCGCTGCGTTTCTATTCGGCTCCCGTACTTCCTGGCCGCCCACCCATCGGAGTCGTGTACCAAGTAATTCTCGACGACCGACTGGTCAAAGTGCTCGAACTCTGGGTCTTGTCCGAGAGCTAATCGGCGCGGGCAGCGTCAGGCGAAGCCCAACACGAATGCGCTCTGGTGGGCCGAGAATCGGTCCACCGAACAAGCCGTCCGCTGGCTCGACGGATTTCAACGAGAGTTGCGTTCTCTGGCCGACGATCCGCATCAGTTGCCACTGGCACCGGAATGCGAAGTCCTGCCCTTCGTCGCACGACAACTGCTGTACGGTTTGGCGCGAAGGAAGACTCAT
>JAYTIB010000055.1:0-6679 GCA_043732205.1 Schlesneria sp.
CCGGGGTGGTGAGGGGGACGGTGGCGGCGATGGAGCCGCGGGTTCTTCGTCGTTGTCTTCCTCGTATTCGGTCGTGCTGTCGGTCGACGTCTCCTCCACCAGCAGGCTGACTTTGTCGAGCGGCAGTTCTTCCAAGTGCTGCTCCACCCAGCGGGCCGCTTCGCCGTTCAGCGGACTCTTCACGTTGTAGCTTTGGTAGGCGAGCATTTCGCCGATGCGGGCGACGATCGACTTCAGCGGTTCACCGGCGCTCCAGTGGTCTCCCACGCAGATGGCATGGGGAGCGATGTTGGGGTGGAACACCGGCGTCAGCATGCGGCACTGGGGCGGCGTCCGCGGATAGTTGCGCGGCAGTGAGATCTCGACGATGTGACTCTTGATCGGCTGCAGGTTCTCGCCGACCTGCCGCAGGCTCTTGATGCGGTATTCGATCTGATACTGCTCGGGGGGATCACCGGCGGTTTGAATCAGGCGCAGGCGCGGATGCCGGCGGATGTATTCGACCAGGTTCTGATGGTCGGCCTGAAGACGCCGAAGGCGGACGTTGCTCATGGGACGTCATTTTCGAGTTGGCTGGCGGGAAGTTGGAAGTTGGCGGGCAGCAGCGGCAGCAGCGTATGGAAGGCGATGGAAAAACTCAGCCCCTCAGCCATCCGTTTGTCCTTCGTCCAAGTGTTGATGCCCAGCAGGTGACCATCGGTGTCGTACAGGCCGCCACCGCTGTTGCCCGGATTGATCGCGGCGCTGGTTTGCAGGATGCGGATTTCCCGCGGTCCCTTCGACTGCAGTCTCAATTGAGACAGGCCACCCTGCGTATGAGTCCAACCGAGGCCATGCGGATTGCCGACGGCGAAGACGGATTCACCCACGGTCAGTTTGGGTTGGGCATCCCAGACTGCGGGCATGATCTCAGTCGATGTGACCGGCATCGTGATCAGGGCGAGGTCGATTCCGTGCGGCGCGATCCAGACGACTTGTGCCGGCGTGTGCGGCTGACCGATCGCCTTCACCGACAGCCGGACCGAAGGCAGTTTGGGGGCGGCGTCGGACGCGCGGTCCTCGGCGAACGCGTCATCGACAACGTGCCGGTTCGTCACGATCCAGGCGATCCCCTCCTTGATCTGAACGATCACGCCCGAGCCGATTCCCGAGCCGCGCAGATGCATCAGATCGCCGGGCGTCTGAATCAGGACGTTGGATTTCATCGCGCGTCCGATCGGCGCGGGGAGCTGATCCAGCGCGGCAGGGTCGGGCTCGAATTCATCAATGGACACGCCCCGCACCGGACCACCCTCCATCATCCACGCGAGACCGATCGCCCAACCCGCCATGTCGGCGACACCGAGCAGGATGCCGAACACGGCGACGAGCGCCCCCTTCGAACGGCGCGAATGTCCGGCGAGTGCAATGCAACCCAGGACGATCGCCACCAGGCCGGTCACGAGACCAAACAGCGGTATGCCGAGGATGGCGACGACCAGCGTGGCAATCGCCATCCGGTTCCAGCGCTTCGGTCCGGTCAAAGGATGATCGCTGAGCGACAGTGGCGGGGCCGACGTCCAGCCGTTGAACGCGGGGCGTGACGCCGGCAGCGGTTTGGCCCGCGCGAGATCGTCAACTGAAATCCGCACGACGGACGCGGTGTCGGCGATGGCCTGCCGGCGGCTCGGCGCGCATTCATACGCCGCGCAGCCATTCCCCTCGGACCAGCACATCCAGTGATGGACGTTGCCGCAGTTGGGGCACAACGTGGTTTGATCGCCGGCATGAACTTCGGCATGGCACTCGGGGCAGACCGCGCCCGCTTCACGCAATCCGGCGATGACCAGGGGAGGATTCGACTTCATAACCACACGCCGTGAAAAACAGTCTCGAACAACAGGAACAGCACGAGCATCAGCGAGTATAACGCCGACAGACCGAGCGCGGCATAGGCCAGCACCTGGAACAGCGGCCCGCATCGCTTCAACTCGGCGCGTTTCGGCAGGAACACGCAGGCACCGACCACGCCGGTGATCGGCGCGAGCACCCCCAGCAGGCTCAGGACAAAGATGACGGCGGTGGTCGCCTTCAAGTTTTTCAGATCGATCTTCCGCTTGGCCTGGTGGCGCAGATCCTTGGCGGTCATGGGATCGACGGTCTCAAAGTCGGTGCCACAGTAGCGGCAGCGGAGCGCGATCGACTTGATGGTCTCGCCGCACGCGGGACACTTCTTGTCATCCCCCCAGGCGGACCGGGGCTGTGTCGCTGTGGCGTCGGACTTGTCGGCCGCCGGGGCTTCCGTGCAGCCATAGGTGCTGCAACCACCGACTTCGGACCAGCATTCTCGATGATGCACCTGATGGCACTGCGGGCAGGTCACGGCGAACTCGTCCGCGCCGATCCCCGTCTGGCAGATCGGGCAGGTGGCCCCCGGATCGCCCGGCTTCAATTGCGTGGAACTCAGCACGCGCGCGTCGACCGTGAGCGCGATGCCGGCCTTGCACCGTGGACAGCGCAGCGAACGACTCGCCGCGTCCGCCGGCAGCCGGACCTGGACTCCACACTCGCAGGTGATGACTCGGAGGGAACTCAATGCCGGGCTTCCTTGAGGGCGAATTCGAGCACGGTCTGTCCCATCACAATCTGATCGCCGTGTTGCAGCATCTGTCGCTTGACCGGAATCCCGTTGACGTAGGTTCCGTCGGGCGTCTCCTTGTCCTCAATTTCAAACCGTCCACCGCGGTTGTAGATCACCGCGTGCCGGGGTTCGATGGCGTCGTCCTTGAACAGGTAGATCTCGGCCTTGGGCGAGCTGCCCAGAATCGTCGTGTCCTTGAACAGGATGAACTGCTTGCCGGCCAGCGGACCCTTGCGCATGATCAGCCAGGCGGTCTTGGTCCAACCCTCGACCAGTCCCACGAACAATCCGACCATCAACCCGATGCACACGAATCCGACCGCGCGGCTGTAGGTTGCCTGTCCGTCCGCCGAAGTCAACACGAAGCTGATCGGATCGAACAGCATCCCTCCGAGCATCCCCCCGAGGACGCCGCCGACCAGACCGTTGATGACGACCTTTTTCTCACGCAGCGCGATCCCCTGACCGAGCCCAATCGGAAGGCTGATCACCGCCCACGCCGCGGCGCGGCCCATCATAAAGACCAGCAGTGCGATGCCGGTCGGCATCGGGCCGGGCTGGTCGTCACGCTGCAGGCTCATGGCCAGTCCGTGCATGAAACTGAAGACGATCCCGGTCGGAATCAAAGCGACCAACGCACCACCGAATCCCACGGCCAGACCGACGGTTCCCGAGATCAGCGCCCGCATCGGATTGCGGCACATGATCCCTTCGGCCGCCCCCAGAAACAGTCCCACGCAGGCCGCGACGACGGGAAAGGTCAGCAGTCCCGCCACGAGGAATTGATCGTCACGGTCGTTGTCATCCAGAAACGGTTCCATCGCCAGCCAGCCGACAAACGCGCCGGCCGCGCTGCAGACCGCCAGATAGAACCAGCTTGAAAACACGATCTTTCCGAACCACGACTGCGGTTCCAGTTCGCCCACATCGCGGCGCAGATACTCCTGTGTTTCCAAGTACGAATCCACTTCCGGTGAGAACAGGTCTTTCGAATTGATTCGGATGGGATCGGCCACGATCAGGCTCCCGCAAGGGCATTCGAGCATGGAGAACACGGGGGACATCGGGGAGAATTCCTCCCCGCGGAGTTAGTATCGGTGCATCAATATCTGTCGGGACTTGGCGAGCTCAAACCGTAGCAGTCATTGATGCGCCGCTCCTTATGGGTTCGCCGGAGTGGGTTCCGCTTTGGGCGGGTTCTTCGGAGCGTTCGCACCGGCGGGCGGACGACCGTTGGCAGCGGGGGGTGTTTCGTCGGACTTGGCACGTGGCTTTTCCCTGGCGGTGGGTTCGGCCCCCTGCAAGTCGATTTGTTTTTGCGTGAGATAACGCAGGACGGCCTCGCGCTCCTCGGGTGTGAAGCCGTACAACTGTTTCATGTGATCCAGCATCTGGATCGTCTCGGCGATGGCGTTGCGGGACTTTCGCCAGTCATCATTCAGCTTGTCGCCGATCTTCTGCAATTCCGCGCGGCGGGCTTCGTCCTTCTCATCGGCGAGAACCGCGGCGGACCGCTTGAGATGATCGTCCGACAGCTTCCTCAACTGGTCCGAGGCATGCTTCAACTCGGAATTCGCTTTCGCCAGACCATCCTCCAAGCCGGGCCGCAATATCTGCCAGACACCAAAGTGAGCGACCGTCCCTTCGATGATCCTGCGGCGTTCGGTTCCGGCACTCCAGCCCGACAGCATCCAACCCAGCAGGAACAGACAGAGCGCGGCCAACAGCGTCGTGGTCGTGGTGAACGAGTCCATCGGCATCGGCGCGGCTGCCGCGGAAGATGCGCCCATCCCCTCTGCCTCGGGCATCTCGGTCGCCGACGCGCCGCTTGGTGCCAACAGCATGCGCGGGCCGACCCAGTAATGCGGGGTCGGCGCCGTCGCACCGAGGTGCCATTCAAACACTCCTTCAATCTTCCGGACCGGGTCGATGACCAATGCGATCTGACCCGGTCCCGAAAAGAAATTCTGCTGGATGAAGAAGTCGCGGTCTGACAGGAAGATGCCGAAGTTCGGATGCGAGTGATACCAGCCGACGATCCGCTGGTCCTGGTACTTCGTGTCCATCTCGCGGTTGATCTGCGACCACGATTCGTGGGTGAACGTCACTTCGGCGAACTTCTTTTCGGCGCTGTCGCAGCGAATGTAGTTGCGCACGTTGACGAACGGACCGTCCGCATCGCGGCTCAGGTCTCCCACCAGCACGCCGCAGATTTCGAACGACACGTCTTCGGCCGCGTGGGTCAGCGTCGCGGCGTAAACCTGCGGATCGAAGTAGACGCGGAAGTCGGTGCCGCGCGGGGCGGGGAACGATCCCGTCGGCAGGTTCTCGGCCGACAACTGGCTGACGTCCGGACCGGCAGCGGCCGCGGCACCGGTACCGACACCGGCCGGCGGCTTCATCGGCGTTTCGGGAGCGGCGTGGGAATGGCGGGGCTTGCGCGACACGGCGGTCTTTCTCAAAGTTTCAATGCGTCGGGTGGCACGCCCTGACGCTTTGGGAAGGGCGTGGTTTTCTCGACGTTCGCCACGCCCTTCGAAGACTCAGGGCGTGCCACCCAATCGCTCAAGTTGTTTTTTCGCGAATCCTCAACGGGGAGTCAAAGTACCGAGCACGTCGGGTGCGTCACCGGCGAACTCATAGAACCGCTGGTGTACCCCGCGGCGTCCGGCGACGATGTCCCACGGCGGCACACCGATGTCGGACAGGGTTCGTTCGAGGAACGGTTCGGTGCCGTCAATCGTGTGATAGACCTGCGGGGTGCGATGGTCGCCGCACTGCGGACACCGTCCCTGCGCTTCGGTCACTTTGCCGAGTGACGCCAGCAGCGGTTCGACGACGTTGCAGCGTGAGCATTCCAACCCCGACAGCAGGTCGTTGTTGACTTCGATCACCGCTCCCGGCCCCAGGTCGATGCGAACGCGATCCAGCAGTCCCGCGACTTTCGTCTCGTTCGTGCGCCACGGTAGAACGATGACCGGATCATCCGCCTCGTGCGATGGACAATCGGGCAGGCGCGAATACGTGACCGTGTAGCTTTGATGATGCGTCCCGTCGAACACGAAGCCCTGACCGCTGAGTGTCGGCAGGCCGTGCAACAGTTTGACCGCCTCCTGAATCTGAATCCCCGCGATGACGGACGCGGTCGTCGGAGTCGTCGGCACCTTGCCCTGTTCCATCTCGTCGCGCGTCAGCAGGGCGCAACTGCGGCGGGCTTCCAACATCTTCCAGTCGACGTCGCTCATCGTGCATTCGTAGCACGGACCGAGAGCCGCATCGAACACGCGCGCGATGCCGTCGAGTCGTTCGATCGCGCCGTCGATCCAGACGCGACCGGCCCGCGCCGCGCCGCGGTTGATGGCGACGCGGGCTTCACGGTTGTCGAGTCCCCCGAGGATCACATCGGCCCAGCGGTAGATGCCGAGTCCCAAGTCATAGACGACGTTGCCATGAAACGGTTGCGTCTGCATGTCGGGATAGATGTCGCGCGCCCGAACCGCGGCGACATCAGCCTTGCGCTGGCCGCAATCCGCCGCCCGGTACAGGACCGATCGCGACAGGTTCGAATTCTCGATCCGATCCATGTCCGCGACGAGCACATTCCCCACGCCGAGCAGCGCCAGGTTCTTGAGCAGTTCGTTGCCGAGCGCACCGGCACCGATCACCACCACGCGCGCCGCCGCCAGACGAGGCTGGTCCCACCACTCGATCAACTCCAGCCGCGCGAACCGTCCGTCGCGCTCTGCCTCCGCCTCCGTGAGCTTCAGCACGTCAGTCATGGCGTGGCACTCGTGACGCCGCTGTTTCTCACAGGGCGATGTGAACCTGCAATCAGCATGCTGTAGCCACGCTCGCCAAGAGCGTGGGTGCTGTGCCGAATTCCCACGCTCTTGGCGAGCGTGGCTACCAAGTCATCAATGCGCGGCCACTTGGAACTGCCGGACGCCCCCGCGGTGATTTCCGGCTGCAGGCGCAGGATGTCGCCGTCGTGGACCCCCGCCGTGGCGAGCGTTTCCGCATCGAGCAACTGCCGGCCGCTGGCGCGGTGATGAAACTTGT